>NZ_JAQJCJ010000030.1:0-43135 GCF_030182485.1 Rhizobium atlanticum | reverse complement strand
TGTTCCAGCCCGATTACAGCACGCCGGCTTCGTTCTTCAGCTTGTCGACGAGTTCGGCGACCGACTTGACCTTGACGCCGGCCTTGCGGCCGGACGGCTCCTCGGTCTTCAGCACCTTCAGCCGCGGCGCCGTGTCGACGCCGAAATCGGCAGGGCTCTTCTTGTCGAGCGGCTTCTTCTTCGCCTTCATGATGTTCGGCAGCGAGGCGTAACGCGGCTCGTTCAGTCTGAGGTCGGTGGTGATGACCGCCGGCAGCTTGATCTCGATCGTCTGCAGGCCGCCGTCGACTTCGCGGGTGACCTGAGCCTTGCCGTCACCGATCTCGATCTTCGAGGCGAAGGTCGCCTGGGCCGAGCCGAGCAATGCCGCCAGCATCTGGCCGGTCTGGTTCGAATCGTCGTCGATCGCCTGCTTGCCTGATATGATCAGCCCCGGCTGTTCGGCATCGGCCACACCCTTGAGGATTTTGGCGACGGCCAGAGGCTCGACCTGATCATCGGTTTCGACCAGGATCGCCCGGTCGGCGCCCATGGCGAGCGCCGTGCGCAGCGTTTCCTCGGCCTTGGCCGGGCCGATCGACACCACCACCACTTCCTCAGCCTTGCCGGCTTCCTTCAATCTCAGCGCCTCTTCCACCGAGATCTCGTCGAACGGGTTCATCGACATCTTCACATTGGCAAGCTCGACACCTGTGCCATCCGGCTTCACCCGGATCTTCACGTTGTAGTCGACAACCCGCTTGACGGGCACGAGAATCTTCATGGGAGCCTTCCTTCAAGAGAAACTGGTTTCACGAGTTTTTAGGAAAATGCGCGCTCAGGCGCCGCTTCGATTGTCGAATGGCGACATGGATACGCGTTTTTCCTCCAAATACAACGCTTGCATGATGCCGGCAGGGAATCGCCTCGGCAATATATGGACGTTTACGTACACGTCAATATATCGGTCAACGCCGGTCTCGACCCCAGGGAAGACGCTGCTCGTTGCGGCCGCCCGTGCCGGCCGCAACGGCGCCGGCTTCATCCCTTACGGCGCGGGGCGTTACGATTTCACGGTCGAAGAGCGGCACGCCTGGACGGCGCAGGACGAGAATCAGCAGGGCACCGGCAAGGATGCCGCCGACATGGGCGCCCCAGGAAACATCGCCATCCGGCGCAATCGCCAGCATGAAGAATTGTTGTCCGATCCACAAAAGCAGCGGCACGAAGGCCGGCAGGGGCAAGGGCACACGTAGGAACACCAGCACCCAGACCCTGACGCGCGGATGCAGCATGACATAGGCGGCAATGACGCCGGAGATCGCCCCGGAAGCGCCGACCAGCGGTGCTTCCGACGTCGCCGTCAGCAGCCCGTGGCAAAGGGCGCCGGCAGCGGCGCAGAGGAGGTAGAAAAGCAGGAAACGCATATGCCCCATCGCGTCCTCGACATTGTCGCCAAAGACCCAGAGGAAGACCATGTTGGAGGCCAGATGCCAGAAGCCGGTATGGACGAAGGCATAGGTGAGATAGGTGAGCGGTTCCGGCACGATTTCCAATCCCTGTGCCAATTGGGCGTGCCCGAAGGCGATCGCCGGGATGAAGCCGAGGCCGACCGTCGTCGCCTGGGCTGCCAGTTCGCTCTCCAGGCTGGTGAAGAGCCAGACCGCGACATTCAGGATGATCAAAGCCAGGGTCACCCACTGAACCTTGATATGCTTCAGCGTATTGGCATCATGAAGTGGTATGAACATAAGGCCCCCCGGCGATCGTGATCGCGGCAAACCTATCTGTTTTTTCCCGGAACCCAAAGCACATCCGCACGACCGCGTTCATTCGCGTGACGGGCCGCCACGAAGAGGAAATCCGAGAGCCGATTGACGTATTTCCTTGCAGGCTCGCTGACGATTTCACCGTCGCTGCGGGCAAGCGCCACCATCAGACGTTCGGCGCGCCTCGCAATCGTGCGGGCAAGATGCAGATGTGCGGCAGCGGGACTGCCGCCCGGCAGGATGAAGGATTTCAGCGGCTCGAGACCGGAGTTCAACTGATCGATGTCGCGCTCGACGCGGTCGACTTGGGTCTCGACGATCCGCAGCGGTTCGTAGGCCGGCGTCTCTCCGGTATCGGGCGTGGCGAGATCGGCGCCGAGATCGAAGAGGTCGTTCTGGATCGACATCAGCATGGCGTCGAGCTCGGGCAAGCCTGATGTGTGCAGCCGCGCCAGGCCGATCGCCGAATTGGCTTCGTCGATCGTGCCATAGGCTTCGACGCGCAGATCGTCCTTAAGCCGGCGCGGGCCGGAAACCAGCCCGGTCGTGCCGTCATCGCCGGTTTTGGTGTAGATCCTGTTGAGTTTCACCATGTAGCACCGTCCCCAGACGCGAAGGTGGCCGTGCCACACGACCCGCGGTCAGACTCGACGCGGGGTAAGTCAAAGGATTCCAATGCGCGTCCGCATCGTGGATACGTCCGGCCGCCCCGACCTCCGTCATGCTCGGGCTTGACCCGAGCATCCACGCGGCGCCCACCAGCAGCCGCGGCTTGGATCCTCGGCTCAAGGCCGAGGATGACGGAGAATGGAGTTCGCCCTTTCGACAAACCTGACGCTGCCTGGAGAGACACCTCATCCGGCATCACCTCGGCTCTGTCATTCCCATTCGTCATCAAGAACCTCCACTACGCTTTCCTCACGTCGGCCGGCCGCCGCCGGTGATCCAGAGGGTGATCATGATCAGGATGACGGCGATGGCCTGCAGCAGCACACGAAGCTGCATCAGCTTGTTGGAACGGTTGGCATCGCCGCCCTTCATCATGTTGAAGAGGCCGCGGATCAGCACGAGGGCGACGAGGCCCATGACGATGATCGCAAGGATATAGGTGGCCGTGGACATGGTATTCAACTTTCTCGGTCAATCGGTCCAGCGCATCAGATTGTAGAAGAGGTCCGCCGGAAGCAGCCGCTTCAGGAGCATGCCCTGTTTAGCCGGAGTCGTTACAGGATAATGTGGCCTTGGTCTTTTCGAGTTCAATGCGTGTTTCAATACCGAATAGACCGCGTCCGGGCCAAGTTTGTGGCGGTTGACCGGCCCGGAGCCGTCAAGTCTCGCCAACTGTCTGGCATAATCGGCTGCGTGCGGCGAATTCTCGAGGTCGATGTTTTCTTTGAACTTTGCGAGCGCATTGGCGGTGAAACGCGTGGCGATCGGCCCGGGCTCAATCAGGCTCACATGGATGCCGCTGCCGGAGAGCTCCATGCGCAGGGTTATGCTGAGGCCCTCGAGCGCAAATTTCGAGGCGGTGTAGGCACCGCGATAGCGATAAGGAACCAGGCCGAGAATGGAGGAGCATTGCACGATCCGTCCGCGACCATGTTTGCGCATCGACGGAATGAGCTGCCGCGTCAATTCGTGCCAGCCGAAGAAGTTCGCTTCGAACTGCGCTCGCAGCGCCGCCGTCGACAGATCCTCGACGGCACCAGGCTGGCCATAGGCACCGTTGTTGAAGAGCGCGTCGATGCGGCCGTCGCTGCGATTGAGGACCGCGGCTGCCAGGTCCGAGATGGTGTCGGCCCTGGCATAATCCATCACGAAGGCTTCGAAGCCGTCGGCTTCCAGTGCCGGCAGATCGTCCGCCTTGCGCACCGTTGCAAAGACGCGCCAGCCGTCGGCTTTCAGCGCCCGGGCGCAGTAAGCGCCGATGCCGGAGGAACAGCCGGTGACGACGATTGTGCGCTGTTCCGCCATGGAATGATTCCTGTACAAAATGCGACTCGTTTCCCATATTCGGCCAGAGGATACAATCTGGAAACCCGGAGACGGAATGCCGAAGGTGCTGCGCACGATCTACGACGTGGTCTATGACGCGATCTGTCACATGGTCGAGGATGACGGCTTTGCGATGGCGAGCCACGTGGCTTTGTCGAGCCTGCTTGCGGTCTTCCCTTTCCTGATCTTCGGCACGGCGCTTGCAAGCTTCCTCGGCGCCGATCAGTTTTCCTCCACCGCCATCCATCTGATATTCGACACCTGGCCGGAAGCGATTGCCAAGCCGCTCGCCGACCAG
Source organism: Rhizobium atlanticum (assembly GCF_030182485.1). Classification (NCBI taxonomy): domain Bacteria; kingdom Pseudomonadati; phylum Pseudomonadota; class Alphaproteobacteria; order Hyphomicrobiales; family Rhizobiaceae; genus Rhizobium; species Rhizobium atlanticum. The sequence continues at coordinate 39,094 of NZ_JAQJCJ010000030.1, read as the reverse complement.
GTGCTCCAGGTCCTGACCATTCAGCGCGGCGGACTGCTGACGATCTCGGTGATGGCGGCGGCCTATTTCGCCTCGAACGGGGTAGAAGCGCTTCGAATCTCGCTCAATCGTGCCTACCGGGTGCAGGAAACGCGGCCGTGGTATTTCACCCGCCTCGCCAGCCTCGGCTATGTGCTGATTGCCGTCATCATCTTCGCGGCGATCAGCATTCTGCTGGTGGCCGTGCCATTGGCTCTCGACTATGCCCGGAAGTGGCTTCCGCTGTTTGCCGATACGCTCGAAGTCGTCTTCAGTTGGCGCATCTACGGCACACTTGTCGTCCTCACCGTCGGCCTGCTGGTCATGCATCTGTGGCTGCCGGCCGGCAAGCGGCGGGTGTTCGACGTCATTCCCGGCGTGCTGCTGACGCTGCTTCTGTGGCTCGCCGGCGCGTTGGTCTTTGCCTATTATCTCGCGACCTTCGCCAATTATACCGCGACTTATGCCGGTCTCGCCTCGGTGATGATCGTGCTGATCTTCCTCTACATGGTCGGCGTCATCTTCATCATCGGCGCAGAGATCAACGCGGCGCTGATCAAGTTCCGCGTCTTCCGGATGTTCTCCCACACACTTTCGATCGTCGGCAGAGAGCGTGTCGAGCGGCGGTCAGAGCCCGACAAGGCGGCGAATATCGGCCCCTGACATGCCCTGGGCACGTAATTCGGCAAGGCCGCTGTCACCTTCGCTTTTCGAAAGCTTGCGGCCATTGGCGTCGAGAATGAGACGATGGTGGTGATAGAGGGGCTGCGGCAGGCCGAGCAGCACCTGCAGCAGCCGGTGCACCGATGTGGCGTGGAAGAGGTCGAGCCCGCGTACGACATGGGTGACGCCCTGGAGCGCATCGTCGACGACTACCGAAAGATGATAGCTTGAGGGGGCATCCGAGCGAGACAGGATGACGTCTCCCCAGACCTCGGGTTCGGCGGCGATCTCGCCCGTCTTGCCGTCGCCGGTTTCGGTCCAGAACAGCAGTTCGCCGATCAGGTCGAGCGCCTTGCGCATATCGAGCCGCCAGGCATGTTTTTTCCCCGAGGAAAGGATGTCCCGCCATTCGGCCTCGGGCCGCTCGCGATCAATCGGCGGGTAATGCGGCGTGCCATCGGGGTCGCGCGGCCAGGATTGGCCTGTTGCCTCGTAGGCGGAGACACGCGCCTTCACCTCGCCGCGCGTCAGGAAAGCGGGGTAGACCAGGCCGCGCTCGATCAATGCGTGGAGCGCCGCCTGATATTCCGGGAAATGTTCCGATTGGCGCCGCACCGGGCTTTCCCAGTCGATGGCAAGCCAGTCGAGGTCCCTCAGAATGCCGGCCTCGAATTCAGGCGTGCAGCGCGTCTGGTCGATATCCTCGATGCGCAGCAGCAGCCGGCCGTTTTCGCTTTCGGCCATGTCGCGATTCAGAAAGGCCGACAGCGCGTGGCCGAGGTGCAGCGATCCGTTCGGACTCGGCGCAAAACGAAAGACAGGTTTTTGACGCTCGCTCGTGGTCATGCTTTCTTCTGCCACGGATTTTCGTTTCGAACCACTGGGAGGACGCGTGCAGATCATCCGCAACGACGATGACGTCAAGCTGGGGCTCGAAGCATTGCTGCGCCTCGATCCGCGGCTTGCACCGATCGCGGTGGATGCAGGGCCGGTTCCACTACGCTTGCGCGAACCCGGTTTTTCCGGCCTTGCCCATATCATCGTCTCGCAAATGGTTTCGCGCGCCAGCGCCGAGGCGATCTGGCGGCGCATGCTGCCGGCAGACGGCCCGCTGACGGCTGAAGATTACGTGATACTTGCGCCGGAGGCATGGCGGGAATTCGGCCTGTCGCGCGCCAAGGCCGACACGCTGTCGCGGGTCGCCGAAGCGGTTGTCTCCGGCCACCTCGATCTCGCCGGACTCTGCCTGAAGCCGCCGGACGAAGCGCTTGGCGAGCTGACGGCGCTGAAGGGCGTCGGCCCGTGGACGGCGGAGGTCTATCTGATGTTCTGCGGCGGCCATGCCGATGTCTTTCCGGCCGGCGATGTGGCGCTGCAGAATGCCGTCGGCGCCGCGCTCGGACTTGCGGCGCGGCCGCAAACAAAGGCGCTTGCCAAGCTTGCGCAAGTCTGGTCGCCATGGCGCTCCGTGGCGGCGCGGCTTTTCTGGGCCTATTACGCCACGAAAATGCGGCGCGACATGGTGCCGATCGGCTGATCGGCAACACTCTTCAAATTGCCTTTATCCTCTGAATTTATTGGACTTCACAATCCTGTAACAACCGGCCTAATATACAGGTGCAGATGCCGAATCGATCAGGAGAGTCCCTTGACGATTGCAGTCTCCCCGCAGGCCCTGCCGGCGCTCGTCCTGAACGCCGACTACCGGCCGCTGAGTTATTACCCCTTGTCGCTCTGGTCCTGGCAGGACGCGATCAAGGCGGTATTTCTCGACCGTGTGAATATCATCGCGGAATATGAACATTCGGTTTCCTCACCGAGCTTTTCGATGCGGCTTCCGAGTGTCGTATGCCTGAAGACTTACGTTCAGCCATCCCGCAATCCGGCTTTCACCCGGTTCAATGTCTTCCTGCGCGACCGGTTCGAGTGCCAGTATTGCGGCTCGAACGACGACCTGACTTTCGACCACGTCATCCCGCGCGCCCATGGCGGCGAGACGACCTGGGAGAATGTCGTGGCGGCCTGCTCGCCCTGCAATCTGCGCAAGGGCAGCAAGCTTCCGAAGCAGGCGGGCATGTTCCCGTCGCAGAAGCCCTATCAGCCGACGGTGCAGGATCTGCACAATAATGGCCGGCTGTTTCCGCCCAACTATCTGCATGAAAGCTGGCTCGATTATCTCTATTGGGATACCGAACTGCAGCCCTGATAGGCTCACCTCACGCAGATTTGCGGACGCCGACGAAGGCGAAAGCTGCGAGCAGAATGCCGGCGATCACGTTCCAGCCTGCGAAAGACAGGCCAAGCACCCTGAGCGCTGCATCGGTGCAGGATGGGCCTTTGATCGTATTGAGCTCGGTCAGCAGATCGCCGGCGTTGCTCGTCATGCTGTTTGCGGTCGTCGAGCAGGTCGCCGGCCCCGGCCAGAAATGCCATTCCACGCCGGCGTGATAGACGCCCATGCCGGCGGTCACCAGCATCAGGATGCCGGCAGCGAGCAGCATTGCACGGGAAATCCAGTTCGGCAGACCGGCAAGCTCGCAGATGGCAGCGAGAATGGCGATCGGGATGGCATAATAATAGGGCTGGCGCTGCAGCAGGCAGAGTGCGCAGGGAATATAGCCGCCGATATATTGAAATCCAAGCGCGGTGCCAACCACCGCCGCCATGCCGATAGCAAGCAATATGGAATAGATAAAGCCGGGGCGGGCGAGCGGCGAGGAAGTGGCAGTCATGGCGGAACTCCGCAAAGTGGGCCTAGTGAGCAAGTAGTTTGTAGGCGATACCGAGCATAATCAGCACGGCAGCACCGACACCTACGATCTGGCCGAGACGCTTCTCGATGAAATCGCGGATCGGTTCGCCATAGCGACGCAGCAGCCAAGCCAAAAGTAGGAACCGGGCGCCGCGAGCGACAATGGCGGAAATGACAAAGAAGCTCAGATTTATACCGATGGCGCCCGCCATAATGGTTACGACCTTGATCGGCGGCAGATGGGCCAAGCCGGAGGTCACCAAAAACAGAAGCAAAATTTCCCATTCGCCATGGATCGAGTTTCGCAGCTGTTCGAAATCATCGAATTTGCCGTAGAATTCGAGAATCGGCCGCGCCACCGTCTCGTAGGCGTAATAGCCGAGCGCCCAGCCGGCAATGCCGCCGAGCACGGAAGCAACGGTAGCGATTAGTGCATAGCGATAGGAGCGTTCCGGCTTGGCAAGTGCCATCGGCAGGAAAAGCACGTCGGCGGGAACGAGAAAGACGGAGCTTTCGACGAAGGCGATGACGGCGAGCCAGACTTCGGCCGATTTGCGCGAGGCCAGAGACATGGTCCAGTCGTAAAGTCTGCGAAGCATTCCATTCCTTTCCTATTGCGGTGCAAAAAGCTTTAGGGGTCGTATGCGGCGCTGTAAATGCTCGCCCGTGTCCTTCGTGCCACCGCCGTCTAAAAATTTTGTGATGCGGAGGCGTCGCCGCCTCTCCCAGGATTTCATGGGATTGCGAATCGGCCATTCTAGGGCAAGGTTTACGTGGTCGACGTGCAGGGTATCATGAGAATGTTCAAAGTGATTGAAGGCGGCCTTGGGCGGGCCGTGCAGATGAATGACCGGGCCGAAGCGGGTTCGGGACCGAGCCGGGAAGATGTGCGCCGGGAAGCGAACCGGCGGCTCAAGGAAAGTGGTTATCACCCGTCCCGCATTCGGGAATTTGCCACCGGCGTGCCGATGCTGGCCTCCCTGAAATACCTGTCGCTGCAGATCGATTTCGCAGCCGAGACCCTGTCGCGGCTCGACCCGATCCCGGACGATTTCCGCTCTGACGCCTATTGGCCGGCGGGTTGAGACGAGCGCCGCGCCTCAGGACAGATCCATCGACTTTTCCCATTGCTGACGCAGGACGTTCATTTCCGTGCGTTTTTGCGCCATTTCGCTGACGATGGCGCGCAAGTTGGGGTGATGCGACATGAACATATTGAAATCGCGCCGCTCAAGCACTTCGAACTGACAAAAGTCGACGGCGATGACGTCGGCCGTACGCCTTCCGCCGCTCAGCAATGCCATCTCCCCGAAGAAGGCGCCCGGCTCCAGGCGGATCGAGCCGCTGGCTAGGCGCACTTCGACCGCGCCTGAGGAGATGAAGTACATGCTGTCGCCGCGATCGCCGCGACGAATGACACGTTCGCCAGGGGGAGCCGACTTCGCCTTGAAGAGCAGCAGCAGCTCTTCCTGCGCATCCTCCCCGACCTGGGAGAACAGCGGAAAGGTTTCGATCAGCTGCTGCATCTTCAGCTGATGCTGGCGTTCGCGTTCCTCGCCGAGCGCCCTGATCTTTTCCAGTTCCTTGCCGAGCGTTATCTGCCTCTTTCTACCGAAGCTTTCGAAGACGGAGGGCCATTGCGCATGGATATAGTTCTTCAAGCCCTCGGATGCGATGATCACGATCGGGTTGAGCGTGATCGACAGGATCGCTGCAGCCAGGATGAGATCCTGGCCTTCATGCGGCAGCAGCCCGAGCGAGACGCCGAGGCCGGCGAGGATGAAGGAAAATTCGCCGATCTGGGCAAGGCCGCCGGCCAAGGTCAGCCCCATGCCGATCGGATATCGCAGCAGCATGACGATGGCGAAGGTGATGACGGCCTTGCCGACAATGACGAGCGCCAGGGCGCCGATCACCGCCAGCGGCTGGCGCACCAGGATCGAGGGGTCGAAGAGCATGCCGACCGAGACGAAGAACAGCACGGAGAAGGCGTTCTGCAACGGTAGCGAATCGGCCGCCGCTCTGTGGCTGAGCTGGGATTCGCTCATGACGACGCCGGCGAAAAACGCGCCGAGTGCGAAGGAGACGCCGAAAATCGCCGCCGAGCCGAAGGCGATGCCGAGCGCGATCGCCAGCACCGTCAGTGTGAAGAGTTCGCGCGAGCCGGTGCGCGCGATCATCGTCAGCAGCCAGGGCACGATACGGGGGCCGAGGAAGACCGCCATGGCGGCGAAGGCCAGCACCTTGAACAAGGTCAGTCCGATCGTCAGTGCCAGCGGCAGATCACCGAGGCCGTGATTGGTCTCGACGGCTTGGCCGCCGAGAAGCTCTGCCAGCGCTGGCAGCAGCACCAGCGCCAGCACCATCACCAGATCCTCGACGATCAGCCAGCCGACGGCGACGCGCCCGCTTGGCGCATTGACGAGATTGCGCTCCTCCAGCGCCTTCAGGAGCACGACCGTACTCGCCACCGAGAGGCTGAGCCCGAAGACGACGCCGGCGCCAAGGCTCCAGCCCCAGAGCATGCAGAGGCCGATGCCCAGCAGCGTGGCGAGGATAATTCGGCCGATCGCGCCCGGCACGGCGATCCCGCGTACAGCGAGCAGGTCGGAGGCGGAAAAATGCAAGCCGACGCCAAACATCAGCAGGATGACGCCCATTTCGGCGAGCTGGCCGGCAAGAGCGGTATCGGCGACGAAGCCTGGCGTGAACGGTCCCATCAGGATGCCGGCCATCAGGTAGCCGACGAGCGGCGGCAGCCGCAGCCGGTCGGCGCCATAACCGAGGACGGCCGCGAAAACAAAACTGACGGCGACCGTCGCAATGAGTCCCACTTCCTGATGCACGTCTGCCCTCGCCTGATGGTAACGGCCGCCACCTTGGACGAAGCGCAAGCAAAATTAAATAGTTGATTTGCGTTTTGCGGCTGCCGACGGGGGCATTATTCAGTCGGAAATAATGGGCCTGCGACTGCTCGCGGCATGAACGAGCTGTTGCTGATGCTGGAACCACTTGCGTCTTGGGTCGTTGCCTTTTCATCAAGAGAAGGAGAAAGGATATGCGGAAGATCATCCTGAACTGTGCTGTGGCGGCCCTTGCCGCGTGTTCGTTTGCGGCGCCGGTGCTTGCCGATAGCGTCTATGTCAGGGAGCGTTCCTATGACGACGATTATCGCCAGGAGCGGGTGCGGCCCGGCATCACCATCAGCGAGCGCGGCGTGACCTTTGGCGTTCGCGAACGCGAGCATCGCCGCTATCGACATGATGGCTGCGAAACCAGGAGCGTCACGCGCCAGACCGATGAAGGCGAGGTGACCAGGACGGTCAGGCGCTGCTATTGACGAAAATCCGCGGCAAAGACCACGCCCGGCTTCGACAAGCCGGGTTTTCGCCTTTCGCGGCACGGACAGCTCAATGCGGTGGCGGACGTGATCAGTCGATGTTATGAGCCCCTTCGCTCGGAGCGCATTCCAAGCGCAAAGAACCCGGCACAGGATTTTCGATATGATTGAGCTTACCCCATCCCAGATCACCGCACTCAAACTCGCCAGGGATGGCGATCTCTATCCTCAGCCGGCCAATAAATGGACGCATCAGAACGCGACGGTGACCTACGCAAAAACCGACCGGTGGAAAGAACGGCCGCAGAAAGTGAAATCGGTCACGGCAAAGACGCTCAGCGAGTTGAAAGAGCCGGGCTTCCTCGAGCGGCGGCACCTGGATGATGATGCATCAAAGGATGTCTACGGCATTACCATGGCCGGCAAGATGTGGCTGCTGAAGAACAAGTAGGCTTCACTCGGAGGCGAAACTTGCACCGTAGTCCCGCTTAGGTCTTTAGAGGTAGGGGCTACACAAAGTCATTTGAGACGATGGTGCAGCTAACCGGAGATTGTCGAACAGTCCGCCTTCGTTCCTGACGGAACTACGGCGCGACAGCCCCCGCTTGGCTGCTCTTCGGCTCGCCGAGCCGAAGCTCCGCAGCGCGAAGGCTGGTGCCCCATGCCGGGGTCGAACCAGCACTTCTTTCGAAACTCGATTTTGAGTCGAGCGCGTCTACCAATTCCGCCAATGGGGCAACGGATCCAGACGAGGCGGGTGTCTAACATGCGAGCGGGCGAGCGCGCAAGACGGGAGAGCGAAGTTATCGCGGCAATGCCGCGGGAAATCCGGCCTCGTTACGAGGCCGGATCCTGTCGATCTCAATGAGCGGCGGCGGGTGCCGCACTGGGCAGCCCGGACTTCTTCAGCGTAATCGCCAGGATCGAAGCCAGCAGGCAGAAGGCACCGGCGACGAAGAAGGCGGGCAGGTAGCTTGACAATTCCGTGCGCGACAGGCCGGCGCCATAGGCGGCCGTGGCAGCGCCCAGCTGGTGGCCGGCAAAGACCCAGCCGAAGACGAGACCGGCCTTTTCGCGGCCAAAGCGATCGGCGGCGATCTTGACGGTGGGCGGCACTGTGGCGATCCAGTCTAGGCCGTAGAAGATGGCGAAGATGGAGAGGCCGTAGAAGCTGAAATCGCTGAACGGCAGATAGAGCAGCGAGAGACCGCGCAGGCCGTAATACCAGAACAGCAGCCAGCGATTGTCGAAGCGGTCGGAGAGCCAGCCAGAGCCGATGGTGCCGAAGAAATCGAAAATGCCCATGACGGCAAGCACGCTGGTGGCGGCAACCGGCACGATGCCGAAATCGCCGCAGAGGGTGACGAAATGGGTCTGGATCAGGCCGTTGGTGCTGAGGCCGCAGATGAAGAAGGTGGCAAACAAGATCCAGAAAGTCGAGGTCGTCGAGATTTCACGGAGCGTGGTGATCGGCGTCATCAGCGCAGCGCCGAGCGTCGTTCGGGCCGGCGCCGGCGCCACATGGGCTTCTCCCAATAATGGCAGGTTCACATCCGAGGGGCGGTCGCGCATGAAGAGAAGGACGAGAAGAGCGGCCGCCATGATCATGGCGCAGACGAAGAACACGGTGGCGCGCCAGCCGTAACGTTCGGTGAGTTCCGCCATCAGCGGCAGGAAGACGAGCTGCCCGGTCGCCGAGCTTGCCGAGAGCATGCCGACGACAAGGCCGCGATGCTTGACGAACCAGCGCGTCGAAACCGTCGCCGCCAGCACCATCGCCGTCAGGCCGGTGCCGAAGCCGACGACGACACCCCACAGCGCCAGCAGATGCCAAAGCTTGGTCATGAACAGCGAGCCGACAAAGCCCGCGCCGATCAGCGCCAGCGCAAAGACAATTACCTTACGGACGCCGAAATAATTCATGAAGGCCGCAGCGAACGGACCCATCAAGCCGAAAAGGATCAAGCGAATCGCCAGAGCCGAGGAAATCTGCGACGTTTCCCAGCCGAACTCGTCCTGCAGCGGTTTGATCAGGACGCCGGGAGCGCCCATGGCGCCTGCCGTCACCAGCATGGTCAGAAAGGTCGCGGCAACCACGACCCAACCATAATGAATGTTGCGCCGCGCAAGGGAGGAGGCAAGAACTGTTGAAACCATGAGGGGATTCCATTCGAATTCAGATTGGGGAAGATACAGAACCAATTTACATGATGGTCATCATATTTCTTGCTTATTCATGATGGACATCATATATTTTGTCAAGCGACGATTTCTGGAGAATGAAGATGCGGGTCAGCCGCGAAAAATTTGCCGAGAACCGCGAGAGGATCCTCACTGTTGCCGGCGTGCTCTTTCGCGAGAACGGTTTCGACGGTGTCGGCGTCGCCGACATCATGAAGGCGGCGGGGCTGACGCATGGCGGCTTCTACGGCCACTTCAGTTCGAAGGACGAGCTGGCTCTGGAGGTCAGCCGCAAGCTGATCGACAAGGTCGAGAGGCGCTGGAAGGAACATATTGCCGAGTCTCCGGACAGGCCGCTGCAAGCGCTTCTCGATCATTATATCCACTGGCGCACTGTTGACGATCCAGGCGGCAGCTGCGTCTTCGCCACCTTGATCCAGGAGGTGAGCCGCAGCCGCGGCGCGGTCCGCGCGGTCTTCAGCGATGGGTTGTCCGTACTGGTCGACACGCTTGCCGATATCGTTCCCGGCGAGACCGAAGAGGAGCGCCGCGCCAATGCCGCGACGACGCTCTCATCGATGATGGGTGCCGTGATTCTTGCGCGGGCCGTCGAGGACAGGGGACTTGCCGAGCAGTTCCTGGTGACGATGCGTCGGCAGCTCGATCCCGCCAGCCGGGCATAATCCCGAGCGCCGATGCCGATGTTCCGATCCTCTCCACGCCAGTCTGCCGATCGAGATGCCGGCGGCTAATTGAAGCCTGCGATGGCGTGCGGGATGTAGGGCGCTTCGAGTGCCGCGATTTCCTCGGTGGTGAGTTTGACCGACAGCGAGGCAACGGCGTCCGTCAGGTGGTTCGGTTTGGATGCGCCGATGATCGGCGCAGTGACCACGTTCTTCTGCAGGATCCAGGCGGTGGCGACCTGGGCGCGGGAAATGCCGCGGGCTTCGGCGATTTCGGCGACGGCATTGACGATCTTGCGGTCGGCATCGACGGACTGCGTGTAAAGCGTCTTGCCGAATTCGTCGGTTTCGCTACGCGCCGTCGTCTCGTCCCAGTCGCGGGTCAGGCGGCCACGGGCCAGCGGGCTCCAGGGGATGACGGCGATCTTCTGGTCTTCGCAGAAGGGCAGCATTTCCCGCTCTTCTTCCCGGTAAAGCAGGTTCAGGTGGTTCTGCATGCTGACGAACTCGGTCCAGCCGTTCAGCCGAGAGATGTAGAGTGCCTTGGCGAATTGCCAGGCATACATCGACGAGGCGCCGATATAACGCGCCTTGCCCGATTTGACGATGTCATGCAGCGCTTCCAGCGTTTCCTCGATCGGCGTCGTATAGTCGAAACGATGGATCTGGTAGAGGTCGACATAGTCGGTGCCAAGACGGCGCAAGCTATTGTCGATCTCGTCGAAGATCGCTTTGCGTGACAGACCGGCGCCGTTCGGGCCCGGCCGCATGCGGTTAAACACCTTGGTCGCCAGCACGATGTCCTCGCGCTTGGCGAAGTCTTTGATCGCACGACCGACGATCTCCTCCGAGGAACCGTTGGAATAGGTATTGGCGGTGTCGAGGAAATTGATGCCGAGGTCGATCGCCTGTTTGATCATCGTCCGACTTTCCTCTTCCCGCAGGCTCCAGGCGTGATTGCCGCGGCCGGGATCACCGAAAGTCATACAGCCGAGGCAGATTTTCGAGACTTCGAGCCCGGTCTTTCCGAATTTGACGTATTCCATGAAAAACTCCAAGACTTGAGATAACCCCGCGCGGCGTTTCATGATCTAGTGCGCAACCGCGAAAGTCGCAGGGGCTGAATGAACAATCTGCGGACAATGCGCACACTGGTGCGTGATCTGCCGTTTTTCCCTGCAGCTTGCGTATCCGCGCCGCAAGGTGTTAGCTGGTGCAGCATTTCACCGGATTCCGACCATGCGACTGCCGTCCTTCGATCGTTATGGCGATTTCTACCGTGATTTTTCCTGGCGGATTCCGGAGGATTTCAATATCGGCCGCGCCGTCAGCGACGAATGGGCGGTGCGAGATCCGGAGCGCGTCTGTCTGGAGCATTTCAGTCCGGACGGCAATCATCGTTCGCTGACCTATGGCGAGCTTTCCGGTACTTCCTCCATGTTCGCCAATGCGCTGGCGTCGCTCGGCATCAAGCGCGGCGATCGTGTCGCTCTGCTGATGCCCCAGTCCTTCGAGACCGTGATTGCGCACGTCGCGATCTATAAAATGGGTGCAATCGCCCTGCCACTGGCGCTGCTGTTCGGCGTCGAGGCGCTTGAATATCGGCTCAGAATCTCAGGCGCGGCGGCAATCATTACCAATGATTTCGGCCTTGATCGGGTCCGGCAAATCCGTGATCGCCTGCCGGAGCTGCGACAAATGATCAGCGTCAGCGACGCTGCCGACGCCCTCTCCTTTGCCGATCTGATCGCCTCGCATGCGCCGGTCTTCGAGGGAGAGAAGACAACGCCCGACGATCCGGCGCTGATGATCTTCACCTCGGGCACGACGGGGTCGCCCAAGGGCGCATTGCATGGCCACCGTGTTCTGCCCGGGCATGCCCCCGGCATGCAGTTCGCCCATGAAGGGTTTCCCAAGGCGGGCGACAAGGTCTGGACCCCGTCCGACTGGGCCTGGGCCGGCGGGCTGCTCAACGCGTTGCTGCCGAGCCTTCTGCTCGGCGTACCCGTGGTCTCGTCGCCGGCGCAGAAATTCGATGCCGAGATGGCCTATCGGATCATGGCAGAGATGAAGGTGCGCAATGCCTTCATTCCACCGACGGCGCTTCGGCTGATGCGGTCGGTTTCCGACCCCAGGTCGAAATATGATCTGGTGCTGCGCACCATCGGCTCGGCGGGAGAAGCACTCGGCCGCGAGACCTATGATTGGGCGCAGCGCACACTCGGCATCACCGTCAACGAATTCTACGGCCAGACGGAATGCAATTTCGTGCTGTCGTCGAGTGCCGCCTTTGGCGTCACCAAGGCCGGCGCTATCGGACGCGCGGTGCCCGGCCATCGTGTCGCGATCGTCAGCGAGGCCGGCGACGAACTGCCGGCGGGCGAATCCGGTCAGATCGCTATCGCCAGTCCCGATCCCGTCATGTTCCTCGGCTATTGGAACGACGCGGCGGCGACCGAACGAAAATTTCTCCACGGCTGGCTGCTTACCGGCGACATCGGCCGGCAGGACGAAGACGGCTACGTCACCTTCGAAGGCCGCGACGACGACGTCATCACATCGTCCGGATATCGCATCGGCCCGGCCGAGATCGAGGATTGCCTGATCGGCCATCCCGCCGTGCAGCTTGCCGCGGCCGTCGGCAAACCCGATGCGGTGCGCACCGAGATCGTCAAGGCCTATATCGTGCTGTCACCCGATCATTCGCCGAGCGAGGTGCTGGCCGCCGAAATCAGGGAATGGGTGAAGATGCGGCTTTCGATGCACGAATATCCGCGCGAGGTGGAATTCGTCGAGTCATTGCCGTTGACGACAACCGGCAAGGTCATCCGCCGGCTGCTGCGGGAGAAGGCTGCGGCTGAGGGCTAAGCATCCCGGAGATGCTTTAGCCTCGGCCGGCGAGCGACATGATCTTCTCGCGCAGCATTTTCGCCATGCTGCGGGTGCTGTGATACATGTGCAGCTGGGCGGCGGCCTGGCGCATGTCGCGGTCGCCGTTCTGCGTCAGACCGATGACCAAAGTTCCCATCTCCTCGCGCTCCTGCCAGAAGCGGCTCATGATCGGGTGGTCGGAGACGGCGCAGGAATCCGAGCGCACGATATTGGAGTCTTCGAGATGCCATTCCGTGAGCTCGCTCATCAGGAGCTTGCCCGGCGAATAGCGGGCATAGTTCTCGTCATAGGCCGTCTTCCAGGTATAGGCCTCGCCGCCCATCATCAGAACGACGATGGCGGCGATCGCCTTGCCGTTGAGATCGATCGTATGGATGCGCACGGCGTCGACGGCGGCAAGGTTCGAGACGGCTTCGCGCGCGAAGGCGGTATGGTAGCGATCGGTGACGAGAGCACTTCGGCGTTTGCCCTTCCAGCCGCCGGCCTCCATTGCCAGGAATTCCTCGAAGCGGACGTGGACGTCGCGCGGCTGACGGGCGACGGCATAGACCGCCGTTCCCTGTTCCTCAAGCAGGCGCCACTGTCGGCGCATCTCGCGCATATGCGACGAGGATATTGTTTTGCCGAGATAGGCGGGCGCCTCTTCCTCACTCTGCAGCATCGGGCGCAGATAGGGATTGGCCACGGTGAGCGGCAGGTTGCGGCCGAGCGCCACGGCCTTGAGCATGCGCACGAAAATGCCGTTCAATCTCAGATCCGGCAAGACCAGCGTGCTCGGCAGGTTGAGGTCGGGAACGGTCAGTCCCTCGAAGAAATTGTCGAGGGTTTCGGCCGCATCTTCGCTGTCGACGAGCGGTGTGCCCAGCGGACCGAAGCTGTTCGACCAGCCGCGGATGATCGAGGGCCCGACGGCAAAGCCCGGTCTGTCGACGGAAAACGGCAGGAGGAAGCGCATGCGGCTGCGGCCGGCGCCGTGATCGCGGATGAGGGCGAAATTGACCTGCCGGTCTTCGATCCGCGGCATGGCGGGCGCAAGGAAGCGGCCGGAGAAAAAGACGTTTGGTTCCATCGCCCGGTTGGACAGGAAATCGAGCTCATCCTGAAGTTCGTAGCCGAGCTTGCCGGGATAGAGGCAGAGCTCGCGCCCCGGCCGGCCGATCTCGGCACGGGCCTCGGCCTGCGGCGCTTCGAAATGCAGCGCCGCGAGCTCATGGATCATGCGGTTGCTGATGCTGTCGGTGCTTGCGGTGACGGGGGGCAGGCGCACCATCTATCGAACTCTCATTTCTGGCGTTGCGGCGGAGGGGCTGGCGAAGGCGAAGAGGGCGATGCCGAGCGTGCGGCGCGCGGCGACATGCAGGAGGACAGCCTCGACCGCCATGGCCGAGGCCGTGGCGACGGCGGTGCCTTCGATGCCGTAGTGCGGGATCAAAGCAAGGTTGAGGCCGACATTGGCAGCCAATGCGCCGGCATAGAGCGCCACACAGAGGTTCTGCTTGCCCGCCATCATCAGCAGCGTTTCAGCCGGGCCGACCAGCGACTTGGCAAGTATGCCGGCGAGCAGGATCGCCATGACAAGATAACCTGACGTGAAGGCGCCGCCGAACAGCGACAGCAGCAGATGGCCGGCCGCGAGCACCGCAAGGCCGACCACCAGCGCCGGCCAGAAGGTCCAGCGGGCGGCGTCGGCAGCGGCGTTGGCGAGCTGGGATTGATCGCCTTCGGCAATGATCGAGGAAAAGCGCGGGCCGGAAGCGGCCTTGACCGAGAAATTGATGAAATGCACCAGCGCCATGGTCTTGGCGGCGGCGAAATAGACGGCGACGTCGTGCGGTTCAAGGAAAATGCCGACAACGATGACATCGGAATTGGTGAGCAGGAAACTCACGCCCTCAATGAGGAAGATCGGGAAGGCGACGCTCAGCCAGGCGAGGAAATTGACCTTGCGCGGACCTTCGTCATAATGCCGGCGGAGGCGCAAGAGTGTCGCGCCATACTGGCCAAGAGCGGTGACGAAGGTCGCGACAAGCGCTGCCTGCATGGCAGTGACAGCCGTATGCTTTGCGCCCATCGCAATCGCGATCAGCATGAAGGCGATAATAAGAATCGGCCGGACGATATAGACCGGGCTCAGCGCCATCACCGGCCAATGGTTCGCCCGCGACGTGCCCTCCAGAATATCGCCGAGCGCGATCATCGGCATGGCAAGCAGGCCGATGAAGATCGGGACGAGATAATAGGTTTCGATCCTATCGCCGAAGAAATGCAGCCCGATCATGCCGGCGGCGAGCATCACCGTGCCGGAAAGCATCGCAAAAATGCGTGCCGTGCCGGTCAGGCCGCGGATTTCGTCGAAGGCGCCCGCCGCCTTGTACTGCGGCAGAAAGCGGACGATCGCGGTGTGGAAGCCAAGGCAGGAGAGATCGCCGAAGACAACGATCAAAACCCAGACGAAAACGAAGATGCCATATTCATATTCGCCCATCAGCCGTGCGAGCACGATCTGCGAGATAAAGGCGAGCGCGGCGCTGAGGATACGGATCGAAAAGGCCGTCAGCGCCATGCGACGGGCATTGGCTTTTTCGCCGCGTTCGGTGAGCATGGCGGCTAACATGCGCAGCGTGCGGCCGCCGATCGGGCGCAGGCCCGCGGGCAGCAGTTTCTCCGCTGTTTCTATGACCGCCATGATGAACACGCAAAACTCTGAGGTCAGGCAAATCGTCTCTGAAGTCTTGACAGAGCAGGGTTAAGAAACGGTTCCGGATCAGGTCGCGATTCGGCTGCGAAGGCCGGGTTTCGGTGCTGCCGCAGAAAAGAAAATGCCGCCCGAAGGCGGCATTTCCAGTTTTTCGCGATTTGCCTCAGACCTGCTCGAAGGCGCCGTGGCAATGCTTGTATTTCTTGCCGGAACCGCAGGGGCAAGCCTCGTTGCGCCCGACTTTGCCCCAGGTGGCGGGATCGTCCGGATTCCGGTTCTCAGGTGAGACGAAGACTTCGGAAGCTTGGTAGATCGGGGCGAAATCGTCCTCCCCGGTCGTCGGATCCAGGTGATGAGCTTGCATCACCGGCGGTTCCGGCTCAGCCGGCGCCTGCTGCACCAGTTCGACGCGCATCAGCTGAGCGGTGACGGCCTCGCGCAGATTGTTGAGGAGGCCGGTGAAAAGCTCGAAGGCTTCGGACTTGTATTCCTGCAGCGGATCGCGCTGGGCATAACCGCGGAAACCGATGACGGAGCGCAGATGGTCGAGGTTAACGATATGCTCGCGCCAGAGATGATCGAGCGTCTGCATGACGATCGAGCGTTCGACATAATGCATGATGTCGTCGCCGAAGCGCTCGGCCTTTTCGGTAAAGGCGGCATTGGCGGCCTGCGTCAGGCGCTCGCGAATGTCATCCTCGCCGATGCCTTCTTCCTTGAACCACTCCTCGATCGGCAGATCGAGGTTCAGGATATTGGCAACGCCGGTCTTCAGGCCGACGGCATCCCACTGTTCGGCATAGGCGCGCTCGGGGATATGCTTTTCGACCAGATCCTCGATCACTTCGCGGCGCATGTCGGAGACGGTCTCGGAAATATTGGTCGATTCCATCAGCTCGAGACGCTGCTCAAAAATCACCTTGCGCTGATCGTTGAGGACGTCGTCATACTTCAGCAGATTCTTGCGGATATCGAAGTTGCGGGCTTCGACCTTCTTCTGCGCGCGCTCGAGAGCCTTGTTGATCCACGGATGGACGATCGCCTCGCCCTCCTTGAGGCCGAGCTTGGTCAGCATGCTGTCCATGCGGTCGGAGCCGAAGATGCGCATCAGGTCGTCCTGAAGCGAAAGGTAGAATTTCGAGCGGCCGGGGTCGCCCTGACGGCCGGAGCGGCCGCGCAGCTGGTTGTCGATACGGCGGCTTTCGTGGCGTTCGGTGGCGATGACGTAGAGACCGCCGGCAGCAAGCGCCTTTTCCTTGAGAGTTTTGATTTCCTCGACGATCGCCTGGACCTTTGCGTCGCGCTCCGGACCGGCTTCGACATCGCCGAGCTCGCGTTCGATACGCATTTCCAGGTTGCCGCCGAGCTGAATGTCGGTGCCGCGGCCGGCCATATTGGTGGCGATCGTGACGGCGCCCGGTACACCGGCCTGGGCGACAATATAGGCTTCCTGCTCGTGGTAGCGGGCGTTCAGCACCTGGAAGTCGTTGAAACCCTGCTTGCGCAGGCGCTCGGCAAGCAGCTCCGACTTCTCGATCGAGGTCGTACCGACGAGCACCGGCTGACCGCGCTTATGAGCATCGAGGATCTCGTCGATGATCGCCTTGAACTTCTCGTCGAAGGTCCGATAGACCTCATCGTCCTCGTCGATACGCTTGATCGGTAGGTTGGTCGGGACTTCGACCACGTCGAGATTATAGATGTTGGCGAATTCTTCCGCTTCCGTCTGCGCAGTGCCGGTCATGCCGGCGAGCTTATCGTACATGCGGAAGTAGTTCTGGAAAGTGATCGAAGCCAGCGTCTGGTTTTCCGGCTGGATCTGCACCTTTTCCTTGGCTTCGAGCGCCTGGTGCTGGCCTTCCGAATAACGCCGCCCCGGCATCATGCGGCCGGTGAATTCATCAATGATGACGACTTCGTCGTTGCGGACGATATAGTCCTTGTCGCGCTGGAAGAGTTTGTGGGCCTTGAGCGCATTGTTGATGTGGTGGACGATTGCGACGTTCTCGATGTCGTAGAGCGCGTTACCCTTCAAGAGGCCGGCCTGACGCAGCAGGTTTTCCAGCTTCTCGGTGCCCTCTTCGGAGAAGTTGGCGGAACGCTGCTTCTCGTCGATCTCGTAATCGCTGGGCGCGAGCAGCGGAATGAAGGCGTCGATCGTATTGTAGAGCTCGGAACGGTCGTCGAGCGGACCGGAGATGATCAGCGGCGTGCGCGCTTCGTCGACGAGAATCGAGTCGACTTCGTCGACGATCGCGAAATTGTGGCCGCGCTGGACCATCTGATTCTTCTCGTACTTCATGTTATCGCGCAGATAATCGAAGCCAAGCTCGTTGTTGGTGGCATAGGTGATGTCGCAGGCATAGGCCGCGCGGCGCTCCTCGTCGGAGAGGCCATGGACGATGACGCCTGTGGTCATGCCGAGGAAGCTGTAGACGCGGCCCATGGTCGCGGCATCGCGCTGGGCAAGATAGTCGTTGACGGTGACGACATGCACGCCCTTGCCGGAAAGCGCGTTCAGATAGACCGGCAGGGTGGCGACGAGGGTCTTGCCTTCGCCGGTCTTCATCTCGGCGATCGCATTCGAATGCAGGATCATGCCGCCGATCAGCTGTACGTCAAAAGGTCGCAGGCCGAGAACGCGGCGCGACGCCTCTCGGACGACGGCGAAGGCGGGAATCAGAATGTCGTCGAGCGTCTTGCCTTCGGCGAGAAGGGCGCGGAATTCGACGGTCTTTGCCGCGAGCTGCTCGTCCGTCAGCGCCTTCGTCTTCTCTTCGATGGAGTTGATCGCGGCGACGTTCGGCTGGTAGGACCGCACGCGGCGATCATTGGACGACCCAAATAACTTGCGGGCTATACCGCCAAAGCTGACCATGTGACTGGTCCTTTCTCAATATTCATCCGCGACGTTTCTTGTCCGTGGCCCAGCCGAAAAACGGGCGCACGCCTTGAAACGCCCGGAAACTGTTCTGGACGCGAGGTTGCGTGACAGATAAGAGGGGGGTCGAATGATGTCAACGGATTTGGCGGATACAGAAAGGCCACAATCCGGTGTTGATGGCTATTTTGAGCTGGAACAGGCGATGCTGAAGCCGGCGATGTAACTGTGAAGGGTTATTTGATGTTGAGCACCAATAAATTCGCCGTGCTGGCGTTTGCAACTTTTGTTGCATTCCAGGCTCCGGCCCATGCTGAGGACGCCGTCGTCGCCATGGTCGGCAATCTGGAGATCCACCAGTCTGAACTCGATCTCGCCGTTGCCAACCTCGATCCGCAGCTGGCGCAGCTTCCCGATGACCAGAAGAAGGTCGCGGCGCTCTCCGCAGCCATCGATGTGAAACTGCTTGCGACCGGCGCCACGACTGAGAAGCTCGACCAGACCGACGAATTCAAGAAGCGCATGCAGTATCTCACCGATCGTGAGCTTCACAACGCCTATTTCAAGAAGCACGTCGTCGACACAGTGACGCCTGACGAAATCAAGGCTCGTTACGACAAGGAAGTCGCAGCCCTGCCGAAGCAGGAAGAAGTCCACGCCCGCCACATCCTGGTCAAGACTGAGGACGAAGCCAAGGACATCATCAAGCAGCTTGACGCTGGCAAGGATTTCGCCGAACTCGCCAAGGAAAAATCCACCGACCCCAACAAGTCGGAAGGTGGCGATCTCGGCTATTTCTCGCGCGGCCGTATGGTGAAGGAATTCGAGGACGCGGCCTTCGCGCTCGAGAAGGGTGCCTATTCGAAAACGCCGGTCAAGACTGATTTCGGCTATCATGTCATCAAGGTAGAGGACAAGCGCGACGCTCCGCCGCCGCCTTTCGATCAGGTGCAGGACCAGGTTCGTCAGCTCGTCATGCGCGACAAGTATCTTGCCCTGCTCAATCAGGCGAAGTCTTCTGCCAAGATCGAGATCTCGGACGAGACTTTGCGTAAGGGTTACGACGAGGCCAACAAGCAGCCGGAGCCGGGCAGCGAGCCCGCCCAGCCGGCGCCGAAGCAGTAAATATTCGCATCAGGGCCCGGTTCTTCCGGGCCCTTCCGTATCGTTGTTGTCGCATTTCCGGACGGCGAGCCGGTTCTTTCAGTCGCCGGGAAATGCTCATTGGCAGGTTTCATCATGTCCGGTTCCGTTTCGCCGCTCGCCCCGAAATCCTTCGTTCCGATGCCTTCGCTGCGCGGCGTGCGCATGGCGACGGCTTCGGCCGGCATCAAGTACAAGAACCGCACCGACGTGCTGATGATGGTCTTCGATAAGCCGGCATCGGTCGCGGGCGTCTTCACCCGTTCCAAATGCCCCTCCGCGCCAGTCGATTTCTGCCGTGCGAACCTGTCCCACGGCACTGCGCGCGCCGTCGTCGTCAATTCCGGCAATGCCAATGCCTTTACCGGCATGAAGGGCCGCCAGGCGACCGCGCTGACGGCGAAGTCGGCTGCTGCGGCCGTCGGCTGCGGCGAAAACGAGATCTATCTGGCATCGACCGGCGTCATCGGTGAGCCGCTCGATGCCACCAAATTCGCTGGCGTTCTTGACAGGATGCAGGCCGAGGCGACCGGCGATTTCTGGTTCGAAGCCGCCAAGGCGATCATGACGACCGATACCTATCCGAAAGTTTCGACCCGCAGCGCCGAGATCGGCGGCGTGGCCGTGACGATCAACGGCATTGCCAAAGGCGCCGGCATGATTGCGCCCGACATGGCGACTATGCTCTCCTTCGTCGTCACCGATGCCGATATCGCCTCCGAAGCGCTACAGGCGCTTCTGTCCGATGGCGTCGGGCCGACCTTCAATTCCATGACCGTCGACAGCGACACGTCCACCTCCGATACGCTGATGCTGTTTGCGACGGGGGCTGCGGCCGAGGACGGCCAGGCCCACATCGAACGCGCCGACGATCCGCGCCTTGCAGCTTTCCGCGCCGCCCTGAACGAAGTGCTGAAGGACCTTTCGCTGCAGGTTGTGCGCGACGGCGAAGGCGCCACCAAGATGCTCGAAATCACTGTAACGGGCGCCGAGAGCGATGCCGCCGCCAAGCGCATTGCGCTGTCGATCGCCAATTCGCCGCTGGTCAAGACGGCGGCCGCCGGCGAAGACGCCAATTGGGGCCGTATTGTCATGGCCGTCGGCAAAGCCGGGGAGATGGCGGATCGTGACCGGCTTGCCATCTGGTTCGGCGATATCAGGGTCGCCGTCAACGGCGAGCGTGACCCGGATTATTCCGAGGCCGCCGCCTCGAATGTGATGAAAGCGCAGGACATCCCCGTTAAAGTCGATATTGGCCTCGGTACGGGGTCGGCAACCGTCTGGACCTGCGACCTCACCAAGGAATATGTTGCAATCAATGGCGACTATCGGAGCTGATCGTCCATTGGGCCAGGCATCCATATCTTCAAAGAATCTGCCGTTGGTCCGCAGGCTGGAGGCCGTCGGCTTTCGCGCCTGGCCGGCGGCTTCCGTGCAATATGACGGCAGCTGGCAGGTGCGGCTGACGGCGGGCCACCCGTCCAACCGGCTGAATTCCATTGTGCCGCTTGACCCCTCGGACCATCGCGACGTCGAGATCCGTCTGGAAAAGGCGAGCCGGAAGTTCGAGGCCTATGGCCGCGCCGCCGTGGTCCGTCAGACACCGCTCGCCTCGCCGGTGCTGATCGAGCTTCTCAGCGCCCGGAACTGGACACGGTTCGACGAGACTGTGGTGATGACCTGCGATCTCACCGAGGCCGAGCTGCCGGACACTCTCGATCATCTGCCGACCCACGATGTCGGTCGTTTCGTCGATGCCAACCTGGCGGTCGACGGGGCGCCAGTGAGCCTGAAACCGGCGCTTGCCGAAATCATTTCGGCGATCAAGCCGCCGTCGGGGCTTTTCCTCATCGAGAATGCCGTGGAGGGACCGCTCGCGACCGTGCTCTGCGTCCAGGATAACGATCTTGCCGGCATCATGTCGCTTTCGGTCTGCGAAACGCGACGGCGCGAAGGGCTCGGCACCGAAATCTTGACGTCAGCGCTACGCTGGGCGCGCATGCGTAGCGCCCGTTCGGCCTGGCTGCAGGTCAAGCTTTCCAATCGCCCGGCCATCGCGCTTTACGAGCGCCTCGGGTTTCGCGACGCCTATCATTATTGCTATTGGCAGCGAGGGTCGCGATGAGCGAGGCAGGCCGGAAGATATTGCTGGTCGCCGCCTGTGCGCTGATCGATGCCGACGGGCGTATCCTATTGGCACAGCGTCCTGAGGGAAAGTCGCTGGCGGGGCTCTGGGAGTTTCCCGGAGGGAAAGTCGAGCCCGGCGAGACTCCGGAGGAGACGCTGGTGCGCGAGCTCGAGGAGGAGCTTGGTGTGAAGACCAAGATCGCCTGCCTGGCGCCGCTCACCTTTGCCAGCCATTCCTACGAGACGTTCCACCTGCTGATGCCGCTTTATATCTGCCGGCGCTATGAGGGGATTGCCCAGGGCCGCGAGGGGCAGGCTCTGAAATGGGTGCGTGCGCAGGCGCTACGGGATTACCCGATGCCGCCGGCCGACGAGCCGCTGATCCCGATGTTGCAGGATTTACTTTAGCATTAGCTGATTATTGTCTCGCCGCGGCATTTTCGGCTGTGGATATTAATGGATCGTTTAACACCTTCTGCCAAAGATCGGCCTCAATCAAGCATCTGGCGTGCGTGTATTAAAAGGCTTGACGTCATGGACGATGATTTCTGGAAAGCTGTCCGGGAAAAGGAACGGGCTTCGTCTGCCTCGCGCAGGACCGGTGCGCTCAATATCGCCCTTCTGTTCGGCACGGCGGTGGTCGCGTTGACGTTGATTCTGACGCCCATGCTTGCGGATTCCTCGAAGAAAAGCGTCTTTGCGAACGCACCGGTCGATTTCGATACGATCACGACCGGATCGATTCCGAAGAACGAAAGCGGCAAGCACTATACGATTCGTCGTAGCGTGCTTCAGGACACGCCCGGCTCAGTCTGCGTCGTCCAAGGCTACGGCGTCGGCGCCGGTTGCTGAAGCCGGACGCTTGGAATGACGGCCATCGCTCGGTGGCTGCGGAATTGATCGATGCAGGCGGTTCACGCAGAAGGTTGGGGTAATGCGTCTTTGGAAAGCATTTCTTGCAGATGACATCGGCGCAACGGCGGTCGAATACGGCCTGATCGCCGCCATCATTTGCACGGCGCTTGTCTCCGGTCTCGGCATCTTCACCGGCAGCCTGCAGAACGTCTTCAACGTGGTCAGCAACAATATCACTGTCAATTGAAGAAGCTGCGGACGATCACTGCTTGAGCTTGTGTTCGTCCACTTTCAGCGCGTCGGCAAGGCGTGCTTTGGCCGAGCCCGGCTGGAGCGGCTTCTGTTGGCTCTCGTGCGGAGCCCATCCGGAGACATAGATGATCGAGAATGTCGCGCGAATGCGTCCGTCGGGATCGGAATATCGTTCGGCGTAGATCTCTGCGGCGCGCAGGAAGAAGGCGCGCGTCAGCGGCATGCGGCTGCGGGCTGCAAGCGGATTGCTCATGCCCATCCCCCTGAGATCGCGCATCAGCGGGAAGAGCGAGTCATATCGGACCGTATAGTTCTCTGCGTCGATCACCGGCAGGGTGAAGCCGGCGCGCTGCATCAGACTGCCGATATCGCGCACATCGGCGAAGGGAACGACACGGGGGCTTGCGCCGCCCGTCGTCTCGACCTCGGCGGCCAAAAGCACTTCACGCAGTTCCTGCAGCGTGCCGGCGCCGGGAATGGCCGCCAGGAACAGGCCATCCGGCTTCAGGGCGCGCCGAATCTGGATGAAAACGCCGGGCGTATCGTTGGTCAGATGCAGGCTGAGCGGTGCGAGGATGAGATTAGCCGATTGCGGCGGAAGCGGCACCTCCTCGAGCGGCGCCTCGATCAAGGTTTCGCCCGGGCCCGTATAGGCCCGTTCGCTCTCGACGCGGATCATCGCGCCGATCTTGCCCGTCGCCAGCGCCGCGCGGGCGGCTGCACCGGTCGTGCCATGCAATTCAACGGCGGTGTCGAAGCGCCGCTCGACGACATCAAGCCTCTCGGCCATTTCCTCGGCGGCGATGTCGAGCAGGAAAGCGGCTTTCAGGTCGTTGTTAACAAGCGCGCGATGGCGATGTGCGGCGATCAGGGCTCTGTCGAAGATCGTTTCCATGGGAATGTCCATAGTCCCGGCTCGCTGAAGCGGCAAGGCGATTTTCCTTTCGAAGAGAACAGGCTAGTCTCGACCTTATGAAACGGATCCAACCCGAATGGCCGGCAGATTTGCTCCGGGCGCATCTCCTGCGACCGTTTTCGGCGCTCGCCGATTTTCTCTATCCGCCCGCCTGTTCCGTCTGCGGCATTTCGACCGGCGACCATCGCGGACTATGTGCGAAATGCTGGTCCGGCATCCGATTCATCGAGCGGCCCTATTGCGAAGTGCTCGGCATTCCCTTCTCGCATGATCTCGGCGTCGGCATCCTCAGCGCCGAGGCGATCGCCAATCCGCCGCCTTTCGACCGGTTGCGGTCAGCGGCGACGCACGATCATGCCATCCGAGATCTCGTTCACGGGTTGAAATATCGCGATCGTACCGATCTGGCGCCGATGATGGCCGGCTGGATGCTGCGCGCTTCCGACGGCGCGGTGGAAAGCTGCGATGCGCTGATCCCGGTGCCGTTGCACCGCACCCGCATGCTGGCGCGTAAGTTCAACCAGGCTGCCGAACTTGCCCGCCATATGGCGAGCCTATCGGGCAAGCCGCTGCTTGCCGCAACGCTCATCCGCGTCAAGCGCACCAGTCAGCAGGTCGGCCTCGGCGCCAAGGCGCGCGAGGACAATGTCAGAGGTGCTTTCGCGATTGCCAAAGGCTGCGAGAACGACGTTTTCGGCAAGCGTATCGTGCTTGTCGACGACGTCTATACGACCGGGGCGACGGTCGCCGCCGCCAGCCGGACGCTGCGCAAGGCGGGTGCGGCCGAGATAACGGTTTTGACCTTTGCAAGGGCTCTCTCCGAGCCTATATGACAGAAAAATACCCGGCATTCGTCTGGAGATATCATGGTACCCGTCACGATCTATACACGGCAGTTCTGCGGCTATTGCAGCCGCGCCAAGTCCCTTCTCGAACAGAAGGGTGTCGACTATGTCGAGCATGACGCTACATATTCGCCGGATCTCCGCCAGGAGATGATCGGCAAGGCGAACGGGCGCACGACATTTCCGCAGATCTTCATCGGCACCAAACATGTCGGCGGCTGCGACGACCTCTTCGCGCTCGACCGGGCCGGCAAGCTCGATCCGATGCTGGCGGCCTGAGGACGAACCGATGAGCTTCAGGGCCGCCGCCGTCCAGATGTGCTCCGGGGTCGATCCGGAAAAGAACGCCGCAGCGATGGCGCGGCTGGTGCGCGAGGCTGCCGCTCAAGGCGCGACCTATGTGCAGACACCCGAAATGACCGGAATGTTGCAGCGTGATCGGGCGGCGGCACGCGCCGTGCTTGCCGACGAGACTCGCGATATCATCGTCAAGACCGGTTCGGCGCTTGCAGCGGAACTTGGCATCTACATGCATGTCGGATCGACGCCGATCGCGCTTGCCGACGGCAAGATTGCAAACCGCGGGTTCTTGTTCGGTGCCGATGGGCGGATTCTCAATCGTTATGACAAGATCCACATGTTCGACGTCGATCTCGACAATGGCGAAAGCTGGCGCGAAAGTGCGGCCTATACGGCCGGCTCGGAAGCGCGCGTCCTGTCGCTGCCCTTCGCAGAAATGGGCTTCGCCATTTGCTACGACGTTCGATTTCCGGCGCTCTTCCGTGCGCAGGCGATCGCCGGTGCCGAGGTAATGACGGTTCCCGCAGCGTTCACCAGGCAGACCGGTGAGGCGCATTGGGAAATCCTGCTGAGGGCACGCGCGATCGAGAACGGCGTCTTTGTCATCGCTGCTGCGCAAGCCGGCCGCCACGAGGACGGACGCGAGACTTTTGGCAATTCGATGATTATTGATCCTTGGGGAACGGTATTGGTGTCCGCCGGCGCGACCGGCGAGGCGATCATCCTCGCCGAGATCGATCCCGGCGCGGTCAAGGCCGCCCGTGACAAGATCCCGAACCTGAGGAATGGCCGGGAATTCTCGGTCGAGAAGATCGCGGGGGCAGTCGCAGGAGGCGTCGCCGCTTGATCCGCTATTCCCTTACCTGTGACAATGCCCATGAGTTCGAAGGCTGGTTTTCGGAAAGCGCCGATTTCGACCGCCAAGTCGCCAGCGGCTTCCTGACCTGCCCGGTCTGCCATTCCGCCGCCGTCTCCAAGCTCCTGATGGCGCCTTCGGTGTCGACCGCGCGCAAGAAGGACGAGCGGCAGACGCTGGCGATGGACGCCATGCGCCGCGAGGCCCTGGAAAAGCTGAAAGAGGCGGTCGCGGCCGTCAAGGCCAATTCCGAGGATGTCGGTGCGAAGTTCCCTGAGGAGGCCCGCAAGATCCACTATGGCGAGGCGGATGCCCGCGGCATCATCGGGCAGGCGACGGTCGACGAGGCCCAGGCGCTCGTCGAAGAGGGCATTGAGATCGCCGCCATTCCAGTGCTGCCGGAGGACGTAAACTAAGATGCAGTCAGTGCACCCGGCCTTCTTGGCGGGAGCATCCGCCGAAGTGTAGCCGGCTTATTGATTATGCCGGCCGCTTCGCCAGCAACATATAGTTCACATCCATATCTCGGGACAGATTCCACTGGTTCGACAGCGGGTTGAAGAAGACGCCGGTGCGGTCGGTGATCTCGAGACCGCTTGCCGCGAGCGGCTTTTCCAATTCTTCGGGGCGCACCAGCTTTTCATATTGATGCGTCCCGCGCGGCAGCCAGCGCAAGATGTTCTCGGCAGCGAAGATGGCAAGGGCCGCCGCCTTCATTGTGCGGTTGATGGTGGCGACGAAGATCAGGCCGCCGGGGCGGACCATTTTCGCGCAGGTCGTCATGAAGAGTTCGACGTCGGCGACGTGTTCGACCACTTCCATGTTCAAGACGATATCGAAGGTCTCGCCGGCATCTGCAAGCTCCTCGGCAGTGACGGCGCGATAGTCCACCGGGACGCCAGACGCCTTGGCGTGGGTCGAAGCAATGCCGATGTTCTTCTCGGAAGGATCGGCGCCGACGACGGAGGCGCCCATGCGCGCGACGGGCTCAGACAGGAGGCCGCCGCCGCAGCCGATATCGAGCACGCGCAGACCTTCGAGCGGCCGGGCGTTTTTCGGATCACGGCCGAAATTCTCGCAGGCCTTGTCTCTTATATAGGCGAGGCGGACGGGATTGAACTTGTGCAGTGGCTTGAACTTGCCGGTCGGGCTCCACCATTCCGCCGCCATCGCCGAGAAGCGGTCCACTTCGCCCTGGTCGATCGTGCTTCTGGCGGTTTCCGTCATGGTGTTCTCCATCGTTCATGTCATGTGAAGTCGGACGATCGGGGGCATAAGTCAAGGGGCGGCGCATAAGGGAGGGGCGAGCGTGCAAATGGCCGGCAATTGCTTTTATCGTGTACGCTTGCCTCCCCCCGCCAAACTCGCTAAGAGACGCCGCAACTTGGGGCCTTCAGGGGCCTGGGCTTTAGAGCGGTTCCAGAAATGGAAGCCCGGCTCTTTCGCCAAGCGGTTCGCCCCAGAGCTTTCGTGATGCCGGGTCGGGTTTCCGCTGTCCGGCGCCAGTCGTGGTAGAGGCATATGGCACGCATCGTAATGAAATTCGGCGGCACGTCCGTCGCTGACCTGGACCGCATCAAGAACGTTGCCCGCCACGTGAAACGCGAAGTCGATGCCGGCCACGAGGTCGCGGTGGTGGTCTCGGCCATGTCCGGCAAGACCAATGAGCTGGTCGGCTGGGTGCAAGGCATGCCGAAGGTGATCGGCGCCAATTCTCCCTTTTACGATGCGCGCGAATATGACGCGGTGGTCGCTTCCGGCGAGCAGGTGACGTCTGGGCTGCTTGCGATCGCATTGCAGGCGATGGATATCAATGCCCGCTCCTGGCAGGGTTGGCAGATTCCGATCCGCACGGACAATGCGCATGGCGCTGCCCGGATTCTGGAAATCGACGGCTCCGACATCATCAAGCGCATGGGCGAGGGACAGGTCGCCGTTATCGCCGGTTTCCAGGGATTGGGGCCTGACAACCGCCTCGCCACTCTGGGACGCGGCGGGTCGGACACATCGGCCGTCGCCATTGCCGCGGCTGTCAAAGCGGATCGCTGCGATATCTATACCGATGTCGATGGGGTCTATACGACCGATCCGCGTATCGTGCCGCAGGCGCGTAGGCTGAAGAAGATCGCCTTCGAGGAAATGCTCGAAATGGCCTCGCTCGGCGCCAAGGTGCTGCAGGTGCGCTCGGTGGAGCTTGCCATGGTGCACAAGGTGCGTACCTTCGTGCGATCGTCTTTCGAAGATCCCGATGCTCCGGGCATGGGCGATCTGTTGAACCCGCCCGGAACGCTGATTTGTGACGAGGATGAAATCGTGGAACAGGAAGTAGTCACCGGCATCGCCTATGCCAAGGATGAGGCTCAGATCTCGCTTCGCCGTCTTGCCGACCGGCCGGGCGTCTCCGCCGCGATCTTCGGGCCGCTTGCCGAATCCCATATCAATGTCGACATGATCGTCCAGAATATCTCCGAGGACGGATCGAAGACCGACATGACCTTCACCGTGCCGTCAGGCGACGTCGAGAAGGCGATCAAGGTGCTCGGCGACCATAAGGAGAAGATCGGTTACGATGTCGTGCAGAACGAATCGGGGCTGGTGAAAGTCTCGGTCATCGGAATCGGCATGCGCAGCCATGCGGGTGTTGCTGCCACCGCGTTTCGTGCACTTGCCGAAAAAGGCATCAACATCAAGGCGATCACCACCTCCGAGATCAAGATTTCCATCCTGATCGACGGTCCCTATGCAGAACTCGCTGTCAGGACTTTGCATTCCTGCTACGGTCTGGATAAGAATTGATTCCCAGTGGGCGGCCTGCCCCTTCAGGTTGAGTAGACGAGGGCCGGCCTGCCGGGACTGAGTGCGTTGTTTCGGGAGCTTGAGACGCCATGAGAGACCTTTCCGGCGGTCCGCGCGTGCTGCTCAGGCGGCTGCGCGAGTTGATGGCAGAGCCGCTGGAGCCGCAGGATCGTCTTGACCGGATCGTCCGCCAGATTGCCAGCAACATGGTGGCGGAAGTCTGCTCCGTCTACGTGCTGCGCGCCGACGGTGTGCTCGAACTCTATGCGACCGAAGGCCTGAACCGAGAGGCGGTGCACCTGGCGCAGCTGAAGATGGGACAGGGCCTGGTCGGCACGATTGCGGCCTCGGCGCAGCCGCTGAACCTTTCCGACGCGCAGTCGCATCCGGCCTTCCGTTACCTGCCGGAGACGGGCGAAGAAATCTACCATTCCTTCCTCGGTGTGCCGATCCTCAGGACCGGGCGCTCGCTTGGCGTTCTCGTCGTGCAGAACAAGGCGAGCCGCAACTATCGCGACGAGGAAGTGGAAGCGCTCGAAACGACGGCGATGGTGCTTGCCGAGATGATCGCCACCGGCGAGCTCAAGAAGATCACCAAGCCCGGCCTCGAACTCGATCTGACACGCTCGGTGACGATCGACGGCGACACCTATAATGACGGCATCGGCCTCGGCTATGTCGTCTTGCACGAGCCGCGCATCGTCGTCACCAACCTGCTGAACGAGGATACGGAGAAGGAGATCCGGCGGCTGGCGGAGGCCATGGGGTCGCTCAGGATCTCGATTGACGACATGCTGTCGCGCCGTGACGTGTCGATGGAGGGCGAGCATCGCGAGGTGCTCGAAACCTATCGTATGTTCGCGCATGACCAGGGCTGGGTGCGCAAGCTCGAGGAGGCGATCCGCAACGGCCTGACGGCCGAAGCGGCGGTCGAAAAGGTGCAGAGCGACACCAAGGCGCGGATGATGCGGTTGACCGACCCTTATCTGCGCGAACGCATGCATGATTTCGAGGATCTGGCGAACCGATTGCTCAGGCAGTTGACGGGTTATACCGGGCGCACGACCGCCGAAGGTTTTCCCAATGACGCGATTATCCTGGCGCGGGCTATGGGGGCGGCCGAGCTGCTCGATTATCCCCGCGCCAATGTGCGCGGACTGGTGCTGGAAGAAGGGGCGGTGACAAGCCATGTGGTGATCGTCGCCCGCGCCATGGGCATTCCCGTCATCGGCCAGGCGGCGGGCGTTGTGGCGCTCGCCGAGAATGGCGATGCCGTGATCATCGACGCCGACGAAGGGCATGTGCATCTTCGCCCGATGGCCGATCACCGGCGCTCCTACGAAGAAAAGGTGCGCTTCCGCGCGAGGCGGCAGGAGCAGTTCCGGGCGCTGCGTGCCATCGAGCCGGTCACCAAGGACGGCCAGCGGATTTCGCTGATGATGAATGCCGGCCTTCTGGTCGACCTGCCGCAGCTCTCGGAATCGGGTGCGGAGGGTATCGGTCTCTTCCGCACCGAGCTGCAGTTCATGATCGCTTCGACCATGCCGAAGGCGGAAGAGCAGGAGCAGTTCTACCGTAATGTGATCAAACAGGCGGCAGGCCGCGTGGTCACCTTCCGCACGCTCGATATCGGCGGCGACAAGGTGGTGCCTTATTTCCGAGGCCATGAGGAAGAAAATCCCGCCCTCGGCTGGCGCGCGATCCGGCTGTCGCTCGACCGGCCGGGATTGTTGCGCACCCAGCTGCGCGCCCTGCTGAAGGCATCGGCCGGCACCGAGCTGAAGCTGATGGTGCCGATGGTGACCGAGGTTTCCGAGTTGAAGATGGTGCGCGAGCTCCTGCAGAAGGAAGTGCAGCATCTATCGCGCTTCGGGCATGGGCTGCCGCGCAAGCTGCAATTCGGAGCGATGCTGGAGGTACCCGCGCTGCTCTGGCAGCTTGACGAACTGATGGAGGCGGTCGATTTCGTCTCGGTCGGTTCCAACGACCTCTTCCAGTTTTCTATGGCGGTCGATCGTGGCAATGCGCGGGTGTCGGATCGCTTCGACCCTCTTGGCAAGCCTTTCCTGCGGATCCTCCGCGATATCGTGCGTGGGGCGGATCGGAACAAGACGCCCGTGACGCTTTGCGGGGAGCTTGCCGGCAAGCCACTTTCGGCAATGGCGCTGCTTGGCGTCGGCTTTCGCTCGATCTCGATGTCGCCGGCCTCGATTGGTCCGGTAAAGGCAATGCTGCTCGGGCTTGATGTCGGGGCACTGGCGAAGGTGATGGACGAAGTGCTGGACGATCATCGCAGCACGGTGCCGATGCGCGAGGTGCTTGCCCGCTTCGCCGAG
Source organism: Rhizobium atlanticum (assembly GCF_030182485.1). Classification (NCBI taxonomy): domain Bacteria; kingdom Pseudomonadati; phylum Pseudomonadota; class Alphaproteobacteria; order Hyphomicrobiales; family Rhizobiaceae; genus Rhizobium; species Rhizobium atlanticum. The sequence continues at coordinate 8,560 of NZ_JAQJCJ010000030.1, read as the reverse complement.
AGCCACAATATTCCCCTTTAGAGAAATATAAGAAGAATCGGAGTGCAGGGTGGCGAAGCTTCCCGTTGAAAAGATGCGCGAGCTGGAACGCCGTTTCGGCGAGATCGAAGCGCGCATGTCGGCCGGTCCAGCCGCCGATGTTTATGTGAAGCTTGCATCCGAATATTCCGAGCTGCAGCCTGTCGTGACGAAGATCCGCGCCTATGAAAAGGCTGTCGCCGAGCTTGCCGATCTCGAAACGCTGCTCGAGGACAAATCGGTCGATCGTGAGATGCGAGACCTCGCCGAACTCGAACTGCCCGAGGTGAAGGAGCGGATCGAGGCGCTGGAGCAGGAGATGCAAATTCTGCTTCTGCCGAAAGATGCGGCTGACGAGAAAAGCGCAATCCTCGAAATCCGCGCCGGCACCGGCGGCTCGGAAGCAGCACTTTTCGCCGGTGATCTCTTTCGCATGTACGAGCGTTTCGCCTCCGAGAAGGGCTGGAAAGTCGAAGTGCTCTCGGCAAGTGAGGGCGAAGCCGGCGGCTATAAGGAAATCATTGCGACGATCACCGGAAGGGGCGTCTTCGCCAAGCTGAAATTCGAATCTGGCGTGCACCGCGTGCAGCGCGTGCCGGAGACCGAGGCGGGCGGGCGCATTCACACGTCGGCCGCGACGGTGGCGGTGCTGCCGGAGGCCGAGGAGATCGACATCGAGATCCGGCCGGAAGACATCCGCATCGACACCATGCGCTCTTCGGGAGCCGGCGGCCAGCACGTCAATACCACGGACTCGGCAGTGCGCATCACCCACCTGCCGACCGGCATCGTCGTCACCAGCTCGGAAAAATCGCAGCATCAGAACCGCGCCAAGGCGATGCAGGTGCTGCGCTCCAGGCTTTACGACGCCGAGCGGCAGCGCGCCGACAGCGAGCGCTCGGCCGATCGCAAGAGCCAGGTCGGCTCCGGTGATCGTTCCGAACGCATCCGTACCTACAATTTCCCTCAGGGGCGCGTCACGGACCATCGCATCAATCTGACGCTTTACAAGCTCGACCGGATGATGGAAGGGGAGATCGAGGAGGTCGTCGACGCGCTGATGGCCGACTACCAGGCAAGCCAGCTGGCGCAGCTCGGCGAACAGCAGTGAGCGCCACGGTCGCCGATACGCTTGCCGAAGCGCGCCGTCGTTTCACCGAGGCGGGCATTGTCGATCCGGCGACCGATGCGCGGCTGCTTGTCGCAGGTCTTTTGAAGCTGTCGTCGACGGAGCTGTTGACGCGGTCGGCTGAGAGGCTTTCACCTGAGCAGATTGATGTGATTTTCAAGGCGGTGGAACGCCGGCTCGGCCATGAGCCGGTGCATCGTATTCTGGGCGAGCGGGAATTTTATGGCCTGCCGCTTGGCTTGTCGGCGGAAACTCTGGAGCCGCGTCCGGATACGGAAATCCTGGTCGATACGGTGCTTCCTTATCTGAAGGACCTTGCAATGGCGCAACGGCATCTCCATATTCTTGATATCGGAACCGGGACTGGGGCGATATGTCTTGCGCTTTTGAGCGAATGTCCCGAGGCGTCAGGTATCGGCAGCGACATATCGTCGGATGCACTTCGGACGGCAAAGTCAAACGCAGAAAGAAACGGGTTGCAGGATCGCTTTGAGGCCGTGCAGTCGAGATGGTTCGAGAACATCCAGGGCTCGTTTCACGCGATTGTCTCAAATCCGCCCTATATTGCCTCCAATGTCATTCACGATCTCGCTCCTGAAGTGACGAAATTTGATCCGGTTGCAGCGCTGGATGGCGGCCCGGATGGGCTTGACGCTTACAAAGCCATAGCCAAGGATTCGGCAAGGTTCATGAGGCCCGAAGGGGTCGTGGGACTGGAAATCGGCTACGATCAGCGAAACGATGTGACGGCGATCTTCGAAGCGGAAGGCTTCAGGTGCCTCAAATCCGTGAAAGATTATGGTCAGAACGACAGGGCGCTCGTTTTCGCGCTCGCGTAAAAGGCGATAATTGCGGCATTGGGCGGGACATTATTGCTATTGCGAAGAAAAGGCTTGGATTTCCCAGGGAAGCAATATAGGTTGCGGACACGTGTTGGGCAGATAGGAATGAACGAGATTCGTTCGGTACTTGGTTTGCCTCGGGGGTCCGCTCTTTTAAACGAGAGTTTCAACGGTTGAACACGACCCAACGCGTGAATCAGTCAAACTGACTTGAGAACCAAGCGGCAGGTCGGCGCAAAGGCGCAGTATGCTCGCGGCACAAAGGTCCTGACCCGGTTTTCCGGTCATGGCGGTTGGTGCCATGTATCCATCACAAACAGAGAATTCAGGTGAACGATCTATGAGGCCAGGACAGCAAAACAAGCGCGGTCGAGGGCGTGGTAACAACAATAACAATGGCGGCGGCGGAAATAACAATAACAACAATTTCAACCGCAAGGGCGGCAACCCGCTGACCCGGACCTATGACAGCTCCGGCCCCGATGTGAAGATTCGCGGTACTGCACAGCATATCGCCGAGAAATATGCGCAGCTTGCCCGTGATGCCCAGAGCTCCGGCGACCGTGTGATAGCCGAGAATTATCTTCAGCACGCCGAACATTACAATCGGATCATCGCCAGCGCTCAGGCGCAGATGCAGGAGCGGTTCCAGCGCGACGATCGCAGTGACTACAATGACCGCGACGCGACGGATCGCGACAGCGACGACATCGATGTCAGCGACAATGACGGCGACGATGTCGTCGTCGTCCAGCCGCCGCAGAGCAGACAGCATCAGCCGCCGGCGCAGACAAAGCCGGCGCCGGCACCAGTTGCGGCGCCTGCCCCGGCACCCCAGCCCGAAATCATCGACGGAACCGGCCCACAGCCGGAGATCGAAGGCATTCCAGCCGAGGTCGCCATGGACGAGGAAGGCTCTGCCGGCCAGTCACGCGAACGCCAGCCCCGTCGTCGTAGCCCCGGCAATCGTCCCCGTCGCCCGCGTCGCGGCGCAGACGGCGATGCAGCCCCCGAAGGCGAGGGTGCTTCCGCCGAGGCACCGGTTCTGGCTGATGCCGCATCGGAATAAGGGATCTGGCCGCTCCTTTCGGGGAGAGCCTGGTACTTATGCCATCTGTTCGAATTTCCTTGAAAATCCCCGGCCTTCGTACCGGGGATTTTCGTCTTATGGGCTCTTTAAACTCCCGGAACAGCGTACCATATTCTCTTCGACTGCTTCGCCCAAATCCCAGACGGGCCAAGCGCGACCTGCCTTTTCAGGGGGTCGATCTCAATCATCGGTCTGCGCCTCGTAAGGGCAGGGCGATCAATGGAGGTAGAATATGAATATCGAGAAATATTCCGAGCGGGTGCGCGGTTTCATCCAGTCGGCCCAGACCTATGCGCTGGCGCAGGGGCATCAGCAATTTTCACCCGAACACGTGCTCAAAGTTCTGCTCGATGACGATCAGGGCATGGCCGCGTCGCTGATCGAGCGTGCTGGCGGCGATGTCAAGGCTGCTCGCCTCGCCAATGACGCGGCTCTTGCCAAGTTGCCGAAGATATCAGGCGGCAACGGCAACATCTACTTAGCGCAGCCGCTCGCCAAGGTGCTTTCGACCGCGGAAGAGGCGGCCAAGAAAGCCGGCGACAGTTTCGTCACGGTCGAACGTCTGCTGCAGGCGCTGGCGATCGAATCCTCGGCTTCGACCTATTCGACGCTGAAGAATGCAGGCGTGACGGCCCAAGGCCTCAACCAAGTCATCAACGATATCCGCAAGGGCCGGACGGCGGATTCCGCCAGTGCCGAGCAGGGCTTCGATTCACTCAAGAAGTTCGCCCGCGACCTCACTGGCGAGGCCCGCGAGGGCAAGCTCGATCCGGTGATCGGCCGTGACGATGAGATCCGCCGCACCATCCAGGTCCTGTCGCGCCGCACCAAGAACAATCCGGTGCTGATCGGCGAGCCGGGCGTCGGAAAGACCGCGATCGTCGAAGGTCTGGCTCTGCGCATCGTCAACGGTGACGTGCCGGAATCGCTCAAGGACAAGAAGCTGATGGCGCTCGACATGGGCGCGCTGATTGCCGGCGCGAAATACCGCGGCGAATTCGAAGAGCGGCTGAAGGCCGTGCTCAATGAAGTGCAGGCGGAAAACGGCGAGATAATCCTGTTCATCGACGAAATGCACACGCTGGTCGGTGCCGGCAAAGCGGACGGGGCGATGGATGCCTCGAACCTTCTGAAGCCCGCCCTTGCCCGCGGCGAGCTGCATTGCGTCGGCGCGACAACGCTCGACGAGTATCGCAAACATGTCGAGAAGGATCCGGCGCTTGCGCGCCGCTTCCAGCCCGTCGTCGTCGACGAACCGACGGTCGAAGACACGATATCGATTCTGCGCGGACTCAAGGAGAAATACGAGCAACATCACAAGGTGCGCATCGCCGATGCGGCGCTGGTCGCCGCCGCGACGCTGTCCCACCGCTATATCACGGATCGCTTTTTGCCCGACAAGGCGATCGATCTGATGGATGAGGCAGCGGCGCGACTGCGCATGCAGGTGGATTCCAAGCCGGAAGAACTCGATGAACTCGACCGCCGGATCATTCAGATGAAGATCGAGCGCGAGGCGCTGAAGAAGGAAACCGACGTTGCTTCCGCCGACCGGCTGAAGCGGCTTGAGACCGAACTCACCGCGCTTGAAGAGGAGGCCGATGCGCTTACGGCCCGCTGGCAGGCGGAAAAGCAGAAGCTCGGCCTTGCCGCCGATCTCAAGAAGCAGCTCGACGATGCCCGCAACGAACTGGCGATCGCCCAGCGCAAGGGCGAGTTCCAGCGCGCCGGCGAACTGACCTACGGCGTCATTCCGGATCTCGAAAAGCAACTGGTCGAAGCCGAGAAGCAGGACGGCGAGCGCGGCGCGATGGTGCAGGAGGTCGTCAGCCCCGACAATATCGCCCATGTCGTTTCCCGCTGGACCGGCATCCCGGTCGACAAGATGCTGGAAGGCGAACGTGACAAGCTGCTTCGGATGGAAGACGAGCTGGCAAAATCGGTGATCGGCCAGGGCGATGCGGTTCAGGCCGTGTCGCGCGCCGTCCGCCGCGCCCGCGCCGGCCTGCAAGATCCGAACCGGCCTATCGGCTCGTTCATCTTCCTCGGCCCGACCGGCGTCGGCAAGACGGAGCTCACCAAGGCGCTCGCCCGCTTCCTCTTCGATGACGAAACGGCGATGGTGCGCATGGACATGTCGGAATACATGGAGAAACACTCCGTCGCCCGACTGATCGGTGCACCTCCCGGCTACGTCGGCTATGACGAAGGCGGAGCGCTGACGGAAGCCGTACGCCGACGGCCGTATCAGGTCGTGCTGTTCGACGAGATCGAGAAGGCACATCCCGACGTCTTCAACATCCTGCTGCAGGTGCTTGACGACGGACGGCTGACAGACGGCCAGGGCCGGACAGTCGATTTCCGCAATACGATGATCATCATGACCTCGAACCTCGGAGCCGAATATCTGACGCAGCTCCGGGACGGCGACGATAGCGATACGGTTCGCGAGCAGGTGATGGATGTCGTGCGTGGGCATTTCCGGCCGGAATTCCTGAACCGCATCGATGAGATCATTCTCTTCCACCGCCTCAAACGCGAGGAGATGGGTGCGATCGTCGACATTCAGCTGAAGCGGCTGGTGGCATTGCTGTCCGAACGCAAGATCGTCATCGACCTTGACGAGGACGCTCGTCACTGGCTGGCGAACAAGGGTTACGATCCGATTTACGGCGCAAGGCCGCTGAAGCGGGTTATCCAGAAGTTCGTGCAGGACCCGTTGGCCGAGCAGATCCTGTCGGGCCAGGTGCCGGACGGATCGACTGTCAAGGTGACGAACGGCTCGGACCGGCTGCAGTTCAGCACGCGGCAGACGGTCAGCGCTGCGGCTTAATTTAGTTTGCTTCGGAATGAGAAATGGCGGCTTGGGCCGCCATTTCGTTTAGAGATTACTTGCTCGCCACCTGCTCCGGCGTCGGGTTGTTCAGCAGCGTATCGATACGCTTTCGCTCGTCTTCGAATTTCGCCAGCGCCTCGCCCTGCAGCGACTTCCCGCCCGGAAGGCGGATGCGCAACGGATCGACCTTGGTGCCGTTGACGATCAGCTCGTAATGCAGGTGCGGGCCGGTTGATTCTCCCGTGGTGCCGACCCAGCCGATCACCTGGCCCTGACGTATTTTCGCGCCGGGAACGACGCCTTTGGCGATGGCGCTCTGGTGATTGTAGGAGGATTCGTAGCCATTGGCATGGCGGATGATCGTCTGATTGCCGTATCCGCCGGAATCCCAACCGGCTTTTTCGACTGTGCCATTGCCGGCGGCGATGATCGCGGTGCCACGTGGCGCGGCCCAATCGACGCCTGTATGCATTCGGGCGAAACCGAGGATCGGGTGGCGGCGCATGCCGAAGCCCGATTTGAAAATGCCGTTCGGAACCGGGTTGCGCAACAGGAACTGGCGAATGCTCTTGCCGTTCTCGTCGAAGTAATCGACCGTCCCGTCATCGGGATCCTGGAAGCGATAGAAGCGCGTTTGCGTATCGCCAAAACGAGCATTGACGTAGAGCAGTTCGGAATCCTCGGTCGCCTGTCCGCTGCTGTCGGCGACGGAGAAGAAAGCCTCCAGCTTATCGGTCGGTCTCAGCTGCGCCTGGAAATCGACGTTGCTTGCGAGCAACTTGATGATCAGCGCGGTCATATCCTTGGTCATGCCGTAGGAAAGGGCGGCACGATAGATTCCGTCATAGACGCGCGGCAGGTTCTGTCCAGGCGGCGGAGCGAATGTATTGTCATCGAAGGCCGTGGCGATCGCATCCAGCATCGGCGGCTCGCTGCCCGGCACATACTTGCCCTTGTCGTCCAGGGCCACGGTGACCAGATGGCGAGTGCCGCGGTAGACGCTGGCGCGGATGATCTTTGCCTGTTCGCCCTTCTGGATAATGCCGATGCGCAGCACGTCACCCTTTTCGAGATCGCTGGCGCCGAGTTGCTGCGAGATATAATTGGCAATGCCATCGGCATATTGCTGTGGATAGCCTGAGTCCGTAAGCGCCTTGGCGATCGATGTATCCGCGCGAACCGGAAGGATGTCGTCGGCGAATTCTTCGGTCTGCGGCGTGATCGATTCCGGCGCAGAGACCGTCATGTTCTGCTCGAGCACGCGGGCGGACAGGCCTGCGGTCAAATCGACATCGGTTTCCTCGTTGGAGAAACGACGCGGATCGACGTAATAGAGGGCCGCAAGCTGCGTATTGCCGTCGGTGAGCACGGAGCCGTTGGAGCGGACGTTTTCCTCGACCTCCTCAAACGACAGGCCAGAGGCCATTTTCATACTGGTCTTGGCGGTCGGGAAGGGAACGGTCTTCAGACTGACTTCGGATTCAACGTCGGAGCCATAGAGTGCGCCGGTGCGGCTCTGCGGGGCGGGCTGCGGTTCGTCGGCGGAAAATATCGCCAGGGGATCGAAATCGGGGTAGTCCTCGGTCGCCACGTGGTTGGCGGCCAGCGTCATCTTCACATGCGCGAAAGGCTGGCGGCGCACGACCTCCTTCTCGCCGTCGTGGACAACGGTCGATACTTCCATGATCGCCCGGTCCGAAGGTTTTGCGGCGATGGCGGGCGCGATCAGCCGACCGCCACGGACGACGCTCGTGTCCACATGCGCCTCTGCGACGGCACTCGCATAGGCCTCGGCAGGAATCGCAAGCTGCTGGCGGCCATCAAGCGCGGCAAAAAGGGCGACGCCCATCAGGACAGAGGATGTGATGCCGGTGAGGAACGTGCCCGAGAGCCAGCGCAAGGAAACTTCGCGCTTGTCAGGCGCACGCCTGCCGTCAGCCAGAAGCGGAGGCTCGTTGCCCAACGAGCGGATCATCATTTTCTCCGTCATCATGGCAGTCGGGTCCGCGTCCTTACATTTGACGTCTCTGGAAGCATGTCTCGGCCATCCTGGCTGGGGCGAAAGATGTGCATATTTTGGGCACCGAAGTCAAATCGTGCACTGGAAAGGCAGCCTATCTGCATTTGCCTGTGTGAATCATGTGTACGTAAAGACCAGCAGATTGTGATCATGTCGGGGCGCGAGAGACGAAAGGGCGCTCTTTCCACGAAAAGCCGACGAATGTTCACTTCTCCGGCTCGGTGGAGACAGCTCAGAAAACCGGAAAATGAGCGCACCGACAGGCTCCACAGAAATTTCTTATGAAAAAACAATGGCTTGAAAGAAAAATGATTTTTTTCGAAAAGCGCTGTTGACTTAGAAAAGGGGGTGGGATTATAAGCCCACTCACTGACGAGGGCGGCGGCGCTGCTGGCGACGAAGTCTCTCGTTCTTAAGAAACTCAAGCGAATTGGCGGATTGCTGGTTTGTTGCTTCGGGCTTAGGTTTGGAGCGGGTTTTGGTGACGGCTTTTGGTCGTCTGTTATTTGACAATTGAAGATTGGAAGAAAGAGAAACGTGGGCGGCGGAGCTTGCGGGATCTGAGAGATTGGATCCTTTGAAAGAGACTTTGGCGGTCACGTTTATCAAGAGAAGTTACACTGGT
>NZ_JAQJCJ010000029.1:0-46618 GCF_030182485.1 Rhizobium atlanticum | reverse complement strand
TTGTCAAAAGCATCCTTGACCGGCTTTGAGATTTCCTCCACCGCCCTGCTTGAGAGCACCCGGACTTCCTTGGCGTGCTGCAAACTTGTCTCAACGCGCTTGCGGAAAAAGGTCGACTGCTGTTCGAGGATCTGCGACGGCGAATTCGCGCCCAGCAAAGCTTGCAAATGTGAGAAGCTGGCCTCGGCGTCGGCCTGCAGTGCAGCGATCGTCTTCCACCACAATTCGTTGCCGAATAGACTTGTCGTTTCGAGGATCGGAGGCAGCATTTTCTGTGTCGCTTCAGCGCCGGACGCAAATTTCAAAAAAGCCTCTGTCACCTTCTTGTTCCCCTTTTCAACAGATGCGCCGAACTGATCTGGCACCTTGAGCGACGATGACCCCGGGTTTTCGATCGTTTCAAAGGATCTTTCGGAAATCTTGGTCATTGCATTTTCCTTCTCTTTGAGTTGGTTGCAAGCTGTGACATCGGGATTGACCCTTCCGCCGGCGGACTATGCATGGCCGCTTGGTAGAACGCGGATCCGATGACGAACGGTCAGGTGGCCTCCGTTCCGTTCGTTTCATGAACCGGCATAATGCAGACTGCTTTCTGCCGCTTGTAACCAGGGATCAGCAAACACCATGCCAACTGCTCCGACGCGCCAAGAAGATGATTTTCTTTTATCAATGGGCGGGTTGAGGGCAGGTTGATGTGTATTTGACGGAGAGACCGGCGAACAAAACGTTCCAATCACGACAAACCTGACAAAAGTGGCGGATGCCCGACATCTGCGAGAAATGTCGACGGTTGCGCTGGGGACAAGGGAATTCACGTGGACTTCAAATCGCGCCAAGGATCATGTGCCTGTTCGTGGCTAAGGGGCGTTACCCGGAAAATCAAAACTCGCGGAGCTCTCCGCTATTCCATATCGCGCCGCGATATCTTCGAGCGCTTCCTGAAAGACGGCCGCGTCGAAGTGGACTCCACATGTTGAGCGGGCAATCAAGCCCCAGGCGTTAAGAAAAAATAGCCTGTTTGCTGAAGGTGACGAGGGCGCGACATACTCCTCATCTGATGATGTCCTTATAATAAAAGAGGATTTTGAACCGGATCCTGAGATATCGGACGCCGGGATCGCCTGGCATCGGCTTCGCGGCGCACGGTTTCGTGTTGAAGGTCGGAAAGCTGGATGATCCACGGCGCTCCGGTGCATAACTGGCGAGCGGGAAGGACACCGCTGCTGACCATCCGGTAGGCGGTAGCTCGACTCACCTTTAGAATGTCGGCGGCCTCGTCGAGGGTTCTCTCACCGCGTTCGGCCCGTTCACCTTCTCGATAGACGGAGATGCCGTGGATGTTGCGAAGACTGCAGACGTGGCTTCGCGTCCAGCTGGCGCCATGCCCTGTCCGCTTGCCGGATCGATTCAAGATTGCTGCGATCGACAAATCGGGCAACTGCCTCGCCAAGTTGCGAACGAGATCGACAACATCAGCCTTAACTGCCCAGCGGGTCTGGCCGATCTTGTTTTTCTTCACCGTCATCCGGGTGTGATCGCCACCCTGCCAATGAATGACGAGCGCCAATGTGTCGTCAACGGTATCGACAATGATTTCTTTGATCAGCAGCCGAATGATCTTTTCGCGTGTCTCGATAGACGCGTCGGGACCTGTCCCATGCCTTATTATAGATCGCTACCGAGCATCATCAATCTTGTACGGTCGTCGGCCGATAAAGCAGGCGTGTTACGGTCGGTCGAGAGCATCTCGAACTGGACCTCGAGATCACGCAATAGGATCAGCTTCTCATTCCAGCGCCGCTCCAGTTCGCCGGCGACCAACCGATTGCCCGGATCGACAGCATCATACTGGCGGCGCGCCCTGGCAGCCTCGTATTGTGCTTGCTTGATTAAGTTCTCGAGTTGCTGTTGATTGTCGCTATGACGCTGCGTGTGCGCCTCCATTGCCCGCAAGGCCGCCTCGATTCCCAGAGGTTGCAATCGCTCGAGCACCTCCTGCGCCACGGCCCGATCGACCCGCATGCCGCCGAACCCGATACAGTTGCCGACCGCCATGGCGCCGAACGTGCCGCGACAAACATATCGCTGCGTATTGCCGCCTTTCCCGGAGTATTGAATGTGCAATCGGCGACCGCAGCGACCGCAACGGAATAGTCAGGCAACAAAGCTTGGCGCGCAGTTCAACGAGTTTGGTTGCCGAAAGGCGCGGCGCAGCTACGATCTCGATCGAACTTGCCGCAGGATCAAACATCCATGCCGGAATTTGAAATGAACCACCGTGTGCCAGAATGAGCAGATAGTGAACGCCTTCGTGCTCATGGCTGCCGGTTACCAAGACGGTTTGGTCAACCAGTGGATGGAAGGGATAGGTGACCCTTGCTTCAAACGTCGGAAATCCGGCATTATGAACCCGGCTCGGAAGGCGGCGGCAGGACTTGGGCGACGATCGCGACGCTGCTTCAAACTGCATTTTGCCGCGCGCGGCAAAAGCACGTTTATGCTGACCAGCAAACTATGCCGATTAACCGACTTTGCCAACGTTTCCGGCACCATAGCGGCCGCCTAGTCGGCATAGCTTAGGGTCTCTCCGTCGCGAAGGAGAGGACACATGAACGCAACTCAGGATCGCATCGCCCTATGCAGGAAGCTAGTCTACAGTCCACATCGGGACGACGATGCACGTGGCACTCGCTAAGCCTGTTTCGGGATCTGATCGACTGCCATGTCGGCAATGGAATACTCCGCAGGATTTAAGCGAGGTTCACGTCGACCGCTTCCCTGAGCATCGTTTCAAACACTGGAGACCCGACTCGGGCGATTGATCGGCGCTCCGCCGCTCGCCTTTGGCGTTACGGGAGAATGGCTTAATACCGACCGCGCTTCCTATTCAGCGCAGTGAGCACGAGAAGATCGACGATGCTGGCCGGTCCCAAAAACGGGATGGCAGCTTCTAGAGCGCTTCCGATTTTAGCTGAATCGGAAGGGATTCCGTTTTTGGCTGTTTTGTGATTCAAGATGCTGGCTGGAGTGGAGGCCAGCATCGGATGACTCGACCTCTTTCAAATGATCTTCGCAAGCGTGTTGTTGATGCCATCGAAGCGGGCGAGAGCTGCCGGTCGGTGGCGGTGCGGTTCGGTATTGCGGTGTCTTCAGCGGTGAAGTGGTCTCAGCGCTACCGTTCGAGCGGATCTGTGGCGCCTGGGAAGATGGGCGGTCACCGCAAGCGTGTTCTTGAGCCGTACCGGGCGTTTATCGCCGAGCGAATTAACCAGACGCCGCATCTATCACTGCACGGATTGAAGGCAGAATTGGCCGCACGAGGGGTGAAGGTATCCCACGACACCGTATGGCAATTCCTGCGGCGCGAGGGGCTGCGGTTCAAAAAAAACACTGTTCGCCCTTGAACAGGGACGTGCCGACATCGCGCGGCGACGACAACGCTGGCGGTCCTGGCAGACCGGTCTCGATCCTAGGCGGCTGGTCTTCATCGATGAAACCTGGATCAAGACCAACATGGCGCCGCTTCGGGGCTGGGGCCCGAAGGGCAAACGCCTGCGCGGCTTCGCCCCGCATGGCCATTGGCGCACCCTGACTTTCCTGGGTGCGTTGCGCTACGATCGGCTTGCCGCACCTTGTGTCTTCGATGGACCCATCAATGGCGAATGTTTCCGAGCCTATGTCGAACAGCAACTCCTATCGGTGCTCGAACCCGGCGACATCGTCGTGATGGATAATCTCGGCTCCCACAAATCGGTCGCCATTCGTCAGATGATCCGCAACGCTGGTGCCCGACTCTGGTACCTGCCGCCATACTCTCCCGACCTCAATCCGATCGAACAGGCCTTCGCCAAAATCAAGCACTGGATGCGCCTGGCTCAGAAGCGAACGATCGATGACACTTGGCGCCACATCGGACACCTCGTCACAACCATCGAGCCCAGCGAATGCAGCAACTACTTCGCCAATGCCGGATATGCTTCCGTGAAAACCTGAAACGCTCTAGAAGTCGATTGAACGGACCGGTCGGGACCGGCGTCCGCACGCGGTGCCCCACGGTCTGTCGGCCTCTGAATTCTGTTCTGCAGGTAAAGTCAGCCGACGCCGTCGCGTATCGCGACTTTGGAGCTCGTTGGGTTCGCTCGCCAGCCCCTTCCTCATGCGATGCGGCTCCGCCCCTTTGCAAGAAACGCTCCGGCGTCCCAATACTTTTGGCTTTGCTCGACGGCGCTGTATCCCGCAGCTTCGATAGCCTTGCTCCGAAACGCTTCCTGCGGGGTCGTCAACTCCTGCAGTCAGGCGCCTTCCGCCGCTGCGTTATGATCCGTCGGAGCCAGACTTTCAGCGGCTGTTTCCGCCGCTGACTTTATGGCTGCGGACCCTCACGGTTGAACTCTCCAACCCGGATTAGTGCCGGTCGAGTTCGGCTTCGACCTTCTTGCGACTGTTGCCTACGTTCTTCACGGTCTTCTTCACCGCTTCCTTGGAAATGCCTTCCTTCCGGGCTTCGTACTTCACCTCGTGATCCTGACCACCTGCGACGCGAGCACGATCCTGGCTGCGGGCTTTGGATGTGGTTGCCATGGTGAGATCCTCCTAATGTCGGTCCTTACGAACGGGCGCCGATTCAATAAGTTCCGGCCTCCGTTATGGTGAGGCGCGCTTCGGCGATGTCGCGGACGCGCTGCACATGGCCTCGGGCGAGATGGTTCACTTCGACGATGAGATCGCGCAAGGCATATCTGCGACCGCAGTTAATCAGTAGCGGACAATTCTTCCCAGGCAGTTGGTACGGCTCGTCGTGTGCCTATGAGCAAACCCATGGATTGATTGTCATAGAAAGCAGGACTAGAACAACAGCGCTAATGCAGGAGCGCTCGGCATCCGAACGCAGAACAAGATCGCGGCGGAAGCCACGCAAGAGCGTCGTCTGCGAAGAGAAACCAAGCGGCTCGGCAGGTTGCGGCTAACCTCTGACCGAGTCGGCACCACGAAGGAGCCAACCCATCGGGGACAGATCCCCCTCAGCCGCTACATCAACGTGATTTGGAGTTTGGAATGGATCAATTTGCTACCGCCGACAACACCTCCGCAGCCGCTCGTCGCCGCAAAGCCAGGATTGCGAAGGGCTACAGCCTTGAGGACCTGGCCATCGCCACCGGACTTACGGTCGAGGAAATCGCAGCGGCCGAGGAACCCCTTCAGATCGTGCCTCAGCACCACCTCGAGCGCATTGAGCATGTGATCTCATAGCTTCCGTCGCCACCGGCACGCGGTCCCGGTTTAGGGGCCGCAGTCAACCACGGAGGGCGCGGAACGAAAGATCGATGCTCTATGGGACGTCCTAGGCGCATTGATGCTCCGCTTCACGCCGACAGAATGCGCAAACTACTTCAGGGCTGCTGGATATGACCCGGATTGAACAGGATTTGCTCTAGTCGATATTGCGTCCAATTGAAGTGTCATCCGCCATTTTAAGATAACTGCAGAATCACTTAAAGAGAACATGGCACCAATGATCGCACAAACAACCGGTCCGCTTCTGCCAACCGACGCAGTTCCGATTGTCGCGATGTTCTTCTACGATATGGCGCAACTATCTGCTCGGTGGCTTAGGTAAGCCACCGCCGTTCGCGGCTTGTGGCTACTCATCCTGCCGGGCTGCGCTGTCCGTCGCGTCACGCGCCGCACCCAATCGATCGCGATGCTGATGCCAATGCGGAAGCGCTTGGACGCCGCCCGGCACCACACCCCTCCTGTATCACCGCTTCTACAACTTCTCGCGGTTATTCGAAACAGGTCTCGCCATCCAGCTCAGCCTCCTGACCGGCCAGAAGGATGAATCCGATTTGCGTCATAGGGAATCCTTCTCACGGGTCTACCTAAAATCATCCCGCTCTAAGCTTACGCGCACAACTCGCGGTTCAGCATGAACTCGCAACATCTGTTTTCCGGTGCGAGGGTCATACCTCGATGCGATCGTCAAGCAGCCCGATCTGTCAAAGCCGCGACTATCTCTTCCAATGCAAATCTTAGGCTATCACTCAGCTTTCGATCTTTTTGCCAAACGACGACGTAGTGATATGTTGCCCCTGGCTGAAATTCGCGGAATGCAACGTCGAATTCAGCATATTCGCTCGCAATAATCTCGTTCGTAATCGAGACGCCGATCCCTGTCATGACATAGCCAATGTCATTGCCATTGGCGTCATATTCCACGGCGATGTCAGGAGCGGTTCCCATATACCGAAGGGCATTGACGCTCATTTGGTGAGAGGCAAATTGCGGGTCGATGTCGATGATCGCCTCACCGGCAAGATCTTCGGCAGTAACAAGCTGCTGTGCCGCAAATCGATGGTTGACCGGAAAAAGACATACGTTGGTGGCTGAGCCGACCGGCATCCAATCAAGAATGCGCTCATCAAGAGGCAATCGGGAGATGCCAAGATCCGAGCGGCCGTTTAACACATGATCTGCAATCTGCTGATAGGTTCCTGTTTTCACCTGAACGGCGTAAGAGCGGCTTCTCTCCCGAAGCCTTTTGACCACTTTCGGCAAGGTCGCGAAGGAGAAAGCGCTTGGCGCCGCGATGCCGATCATTCGCGTATCGTTGCTCCGCAGGAAGTCGATTGACGGTCCGATCCGATCAAGTCCGGCAAACGCCGCGTCGATTGTGCGTAGAAATTCCCATGCCTTGACGGTGGGGATCAACCTGTTGTTTTCCCGGCGAAAGAGTGCGAAGCCGACAGTCTCCTCTAGCTGCTTGATGTTTTGGCTGACCGCCGGCTGGGTTATTCGCAACATCTGCGCTGCGAGCCTTTCCGAGCCGGCGCGCATGACCTCCCGTAATATTTGAAGGTGGCGGATCTTCACTCCGGAGTCGGTGATGTCCATGGCCGGGAATCTCAATCGTGGTCGAGCGACGCGCCTCATAAGTTGCGCTTATCAAAACTTCCTGAATCTTATAAATTGACGGCGGCAAGTCAAAGTATATTTTTGACATACGCCAAACTTAGAGCGCTGGTTAAGCTAATAAATCCAATCTACCCTCGGTTAATCTCGGCAAGCCCTTTGTATATGTCGGGAGAATAACTTTCCTATTTCGGCGCGCTCGCAAGAATATTGGAGACTTGCATTGTACGCATTTGTAGATCAATTTTTATCTGGATTGAAGAACACACTTTTAGTGTTTGCCTTGAGCTGCGCTTTCGGGACCCTATTAGGTTTGCTTATTGCCGTTCTCCGCAACTCGACCCGCAAGTCGGTTTCATCGTGCATGCGGGCCTACACGGGCATCATCCGGGGTGTTCCGGAACTTCTGATCATCCTCCTGACGTATTTCGGCGGAACCGCCCTTTTGAGCGCGATTACCGGTGGCTACATCGAGATTAATGCATTTGCGGCCGGTGTCGCGGCACTGACCGTCGTATTCAGTGGGTACGCCGCGGAAATATTCCGTGGTGCGATCAACGCGGTTGCACCAGGCCAACGAGAGGCTGCAGCGGCGCTCGGGCTTTCGAACGCGCAGATTTGGTTTCTGATCATCATTCCCCAGATGATCCCGATCGCTCTGCCGGCATTCTGTAACCTCTGCATCTCCTTGATAAAGGATACATCGCTGATTTCCGTCGTCGGGCTGACGGATGTCATGCGCGTCGCCTATATAGGCGCAGGCTCACTGCGCGCTCCACTCCCCTTCTATCTCGCAGCGTCTGCAATCTACCTCGCCCTCACAAGCCTGTCGCTTCTTTCGTTCCGGTTATTGGAGCGCCGCTATTCGCTCCCGGCGATGAAAGGTTGAGGCAATGAGCATGACCATCGCGCTTGAAGCGTTTCTCACCCTTCCCCGCGGCCTTCTTCTCACTCTGGTTCTGACATTCGCATCGCTTGCCGCAGGCTTCGCCGTCTCGGTCCCGCTCGCCTTCCTACGGGCATCATCAAATCCGTGGGCTTCCGCGCCCGTGCTGGCATATACCTATGCGTTCCGCGGCACGCCACTTCTGGTTCAGCTTTTCCTGATTTACTACGGGATTGGCCAGCTTCCACTCGTCCGCCAAAGCTTTCTATGGGCCGTGATGCGAGAGCCATTCTGGTGCGCCTTCATTGCTTTCACCCTGAACAGCGCCGCCCATACGACAGAAGTTCTGCGCGGCGGGATCCAGGCGGTCCCGCGTGGGCAGATTGAAGCGGCCAAAGCCTTGGGCCTTTCCCGTTTCCACACTGCCCGTCTTATCGTGTTCCCTTTGACCCTCAGGATCGCTCTTCCCGCCTATGCAAATGAGGTGGTTGGAATGCTGAAGGCAAGCTCCCTTGCAAGCACCATCACGCTGCTTGAGGTGACCGGGCTCGCCCGACAGCTGGTGTCGGAGACATTCGCCCCATACGAGGTCTTCATTGCCGCGGGGGCTTTCTATCTGCTGCTTACCCTCTTGATCACGCAAGGTTTCCAGATGCTGGAGACGCGTTGGACGCCGACGGCAAACCGTCCACCGCCGGCGCAACCTGTACCTCGAAGAGCGAACGGAAAGCCGCCTCTCGCCTCGGCTGAAACTTGACGCCAGCCCACATCCCGGACGCCAACAATCAAACTCAGCAATGAAAGGAACATCGTCGTGAAACGAACACTTCTGCTTGCCCTGTCTCTTGTCGTCTGCGCCAACAACGCGGGAGCAATGGACAGGAAGACACTGACAATCGCCTCTGAAGGTGCTTCGCCGCCCTGGAATGCCATCACCCCCCAAGGGGAGCTCGCCGGCTTTGACATCGACGTCGGCCGCGATCTTTGCCGGAGGATGAAGTTCGAGTGCACTTTCGTGCCTCAGGACTGGGACGGAATCATACCGGCGCTCACCGTTGGAAAGTTCGATGCCATCATGTCGGGGATGGCGATAACTGAGAAGCGGAAGAAATCTATCGCTTTTTCCAAGCCCTACGCCGGAGGTTTCAACCAAGTTGTCATACGCAAAGATCTCAATCTTCCGCCCACGGATACGTTGGCCGAGCTCGACCTCACAACTATCGACCCTGAAAAGCAGGCAAAGATCGAGGAGCTTCGAGCCGCTCTCAACGGCAGAACTTTGGGCGTATTGCGATCATCGAATTCGGAAGCGGTGCTCAATGAACTGTTCGGAAAGGTCGCGACGATCAGGAGCTACGATTCCCAGGACAACATGCATCTCGATCTCGTGGCTGAGCGCATCGATGGCGGTCTTGCCGACTATTTCACCTGGAAAGCCTTCCTCGACAGCACGGATGGCGGGATTGCGACGCTCTACGGCCCGCGGCTCTCCGGTGGCCTGTGGGGCCCGGGTGTCGGCGTCGGGCTCCGGCAAGATGACGGCGAACTGGTTGCGGCATTCGATAGCGCCATCGAGGCCGCCACGAGCGACGGAACCCTGAAGCGGCTGAGCGAGCAATGGTTCAAGATCGATGTTTCGCCGCAGACATCGAACTAGACACTGGCTTTCCGACACGCATTTCCCCCGAAGCCATAGCGCGTGAGCAGTCGGCAGTCCCAAAGATCGAAGGTAGACCATATGTCCGCACCCTTTTCCATTGCTGTCACCGGCCAGTCGCTCATCCGTCATGATCTTCGAACGATCGGCGATCCACGGCTCGCTGAGATCGCCGAGATCCTCAAAGCAAGCGATGTTGCCTTCACCAATCTCGAGACGACTATCTATGGTCGTCATGGTGGATGGCCGCTCAAAGGCAGCTATTTCGGCGCTGCAGCGCCGGATGTCTTGGCGGCGTTGAAGGAGCTCGGTTTCAATAGCCTGGCTCTGGCGAACAACCATGCTTTCGATCTTGGACCGCCGGGGATCCTCTCGACGCTGGAGGAGGTTGCGGCACACAATTTCCTGCATGCCGGCATCGGCCACAACAAGCATCATGCTTCCACGGCACAGAAAATGACGTTCGGATCCCGAAATGTCGCGCTGATTGCCATGGATGCCGGGCCAGGCCCGTCTTTCATGTACGCCGAGGACGCAACTGAGGGCAGGATAGCAAGGCCCGGCATCAATAGTCTGAAAGTCTCCAGGGTATTCGACCTGGAAGCGGGAACATTCAACTTGCTTCGCTCCATTCAGGAGCGTCTTCTAAGTTCGCCCTTGGAGCGCGCGAATTATGCCCAGCCAGAGGATCCGCCTGATCTTCATGGCCAAGACGAAATTGATTTCTATGGAACCGTGTTTCGCAGATCAGATGAGACCGCTCGCCGCATCGTCATGGACCGGCACAGCGCCAGGGCTCACCTTTCGGCGATCGCGGAAGAAGCGGGCCGCGACACGCTCGTCATCGTGTATTTGCATCATCACCATTGGGAGCCGAACTGGCAGCAAGTCCCCGTCTGGGTCCGCGAATTTGCGCACGATTGCGTTAACGCGGGCGCAGGCCTCTTTGTCAGCCATGGCGCTCCGGTCCTTCAAGGGGTTGAGATATATCGGAATACGCCAATTTTCTACGGCCTTGGCAACTTCCTCTTCCATACGGAAAAGGACGAACAGGAATGGAGCCCGCCGGAAGTGTGGAGGAGCGTCATCGCGACCTGCAATTTTGGATCTAGCGGACAGCTGGAAAATGTACGCTTGCGTCCGATTGTGATCGGTGGAACCGAGGCATTATCGAATCCTGCACGCGATCGCCTCCCCTTCCCTGTGCTCGCCGATGGCAGAATGGCGGCAGACATCCTTGACGATCTTGCCGACCGCAGTGCCGGTTTTGGCACTGTGCTTGACCGAGAGAAGAACGTTGGCCAGATCGCTTTTTAGAACCTGCAGTATGCGGCGATAACTCTACGAACCGCTGACCAATTTTTGCGGCCGCGCTCTTGTTGGTCTTTTTATGGGGAAACGTCCTTGTGTTCTTCCATCTCTTCATCGACAATCGAGCTGACGAGGGCAACGACCCGGCTGCGCACACGCGGAGAAAGGAGCAAAACGTCGTCTATCAGACGCCGTCCCTCCGCCGTGGATATGTAGGCAATCTTCCCATCGATCTCTGTTATGAATTGCTGGCCCTGAGTGGTTTCGGGATCTGGAAGGCCTTCGAAAAACCTCGAAACCGGGATCTTGAGGCAATTGGCAAGCTCGTAGAGCATCGAAGCGCTGACGCGGTTCTTACCGCTTTCATATTTTTGTACCTGCTGCAAACTCACCCCGATGCCGGCGCCGAGATCCCCTAGGGAGACATTCGACTGCATTCGGCGGATACGGATTTGCTGTCCGACATGCCGATCGACTGGATGTACCGACTCGCGTGCAACATCCGACTGTTTGGCTTGCGCAGGTCTCGAAGTCCGAACCTGGGCTGCTACATAGCGCTTCATGGTGGTCACCCCGATGGAGAGTTTCACGCGGTGCGCCCCCGCTGAAAACTCGCTCAACCCACTGATCGGGGAGTTCGTAACCGTGCTAGACGGCCCTGTGGCCTTTAGTTCCGAGGAACCTGGACATACGCCACAGGCTCCTCGACCGAAGGTCAAGGAGTGTGGTGCCGAATCGGCCGGCACCAACCGCTAACAGGGGTTACGAAGCCCCAAGGCAGCGCGTACTGCCTCGCTGCCAGCTTAGTTGAAATCCGCCCGCCGCGCAACCGAATTCTTTACAAAATTCAATAGCTTCGCTTTACGCGCGGACACTTGTCTCAAAGCGAGAGGTCACGCTTCGGGCGGTAAAGTGGTCAGAAAACCAAAGGAGGTGCGATCAGCGGAACGCCCATTGCCAGGATTGTCTGCCCACTCTCCCGGAGGAATAGGCTACCGCAAGCTCCGCCCATAGGGGGTCCTGGGTGAAGCTGGAAAGGGGCCCGCAAGCGTCGATAATGCTCATCTTGCCGAACAGCCCGAGAAGCGTTTCAATTCCCCCACGGCTAAAAGCATTCAACAGCGAAAATGGCTCGCACGGCGAGGAGATGATGCGATGGCCCCAAACCCCCGGCCGTTCGTCCTTTGACAGTGCGTTGAGAAGCTGTGTGTCACGATGGTTGTTCCTCAACGCCTCGCAGAATGCCCAGCGCATCAACGGATAATAGATCGTATGCCGACTTCCACCCAGGACACGCACGCCAGGCAGGATCGACGTTACGATGAACATCAGCAGAAGGTTCGGAACGATCCGGCCAGTTCTCAGGGCCTCCACAAGACTTGGCGGCGAGAATTCAACACAGACATCATCTGTCGCCTTCGACCGGAGGACCCTGCCATCCAGCCAAAGTGGAAAAAGCCGCCCTTCAATGCAGCCCCAGAAAAAATGCGTCGAGTTTTTCAGCCAGCCTCGCCAAGCCGTGTCAGCGAGTTGATCGATGCAGTGGATGAGGCGCATCGCGAATGCTCGGTCCTCGATCAGCGAGGCTCGCAGCCAGGACCGGCCATCGGAAAGGTGATCCGCGACCAGATCGGCAACGTCGGTATCGTCAAGCTGAAGAAAATCGACCTGGCTGTCAGAATACCGCTTCCAGAGGCAAAGATTTGCCGCTTTGATCGCCTCTGCCGCCGACTGGAATTCGCCCCGAGGCAAAAGGTCTCGCAAGCACGAAATTGCCTCCGAGTCATCACCGGGCCTGTCGACGTTTTGAAGATGGAACCTGTAGCAGCCGTTTCTGCCAAGAATGCTGTAGGGGATCATTTTGCTGCGCGACAGCCCGAAGACGTTGACTGCATCGCCATCGACGTGGAGCCAGGCCGGACCCTTGCGACCGCGTTCTACGAACTTCACTGTCGAGCAAGCGTAGGAGATATAGGATGTCCTGCCATGCGCGCGAAGTCCCATCAGGGAGAACAGATGGGTGTAAAATGCGTCAGGCTCGATCAACAGGTGGAGGTGGGGGCCACACTGCAGCACCGGAGCGACTTCGATTTCGGTTTGAAAGCGCGATGCGGCTTCTGCTGAATAACCCTGACGTTGCGCGACGGCCGCCACGCGTGACCGCAATAAAGACATTGCCTGGCTTCGCGCGACGCACCCCGATTGATCCGATCCAACCGAGAAAGCCGCCTTTGCGTAGTCGTTCAGCGATGCCTGCTCAAACTGACGCAACCAAGGGAATAATTCAAAAATGAGGGCCAACACCTCACCTTTTGAAACCAGGTCGCTATTGGGCGACGTCTCCATCCTCAGACGAACCGGCTTTCCGCCGGCGCTCCCCGATCCATGTTAAAGTAAAAGAAGAGCGCGACGGTCACCATCAGCGCCCCGAAGAGGCCGAAAATCCCCGAAGGTGGAATTGCGTCTCCGATCGTCCCGATGATGCCATACGCAAGAAGCCCTATCGAAACACAGATCGTGTGGATCTGGCTTCGCGCCCGCCCCAACATGTCAATCGAAACAGTCGATTGAACCCGTACATCGATCAGGATTCGCGTGACATTGTAGCAGAAGCCGAGCAACACCAGTTGAACGAGCGCTGACAAAAAGCTCTGGAAAACCGGAAAGCCCAACAGAACAATGCCAGCGAGCGCCGACTGGAAGAGGATGCTTTGTCGTCGCGAACGCGCCCTTCTGAGAAGAAGGGTTGAACAGCCCGCCATCGAACCGAGGGCCCAACCTGCCTCGAGATAACCGAACTCTAGCGCCGACCCCATGAGTTCGCGGGTGACATATGCGACGCCCAATACACTCACAAGCATGCCCATCGCATAGGTCAACGCATACATGACGGCGGTGGTCTTCAGTGAGTGAACGACGAAGGTCGTCGGCAACAGATCCATCCGACGAATGCTCTTTGCCTGCAAATCCGATCGAGAACGAGAAGGCGGCTGTCGGCCGAGCAGTGCCAGCAGCCCCAACAGTGATAGGCCGAAAAAGGCGCCAGGCAGGATCGACGTCAGATTCATCCCGATGGCGGTTAAGCTGTACCCGGTGACGATGGCGGCGATGAGATTGCCCGCCTGCATCGCAATATAAGACGCCGAATTGAATGAAGTGAGGTTCTTAGGACGAACGATGTCTGGAATGATGGCCTGCAGCGCAGTCGAATAGGTTCTGTCGATGAACGCGAAGATGGTCCACGATAGGCAAAGAACACCAAGTGGGTCACCGAACGAGAGACCAATACCAGTTGAAAATATGAGGATCAACCTGGATAAATCGCAAGCGATACAGACGAAGCGACGATCAAATCGATCAACTAGAACCCCACCAACATTGCTGGTGAGCAACTCGGCGGCACTGCCGAGCGCCAAAAGGATAGCTAGAGCGCTCGCGCTCTTGCTGACATCTGTCGCAGCCCATGCCGCCAGCACGAAGTAGACATTCCGGCCAATGGCCGACGCCAGAACACAGAAGAGATAGATGCCGCGAGAGGCATAACACCCTATGCCGCTGTTTTCTGTTGCGCCCACTTCATCCAAACTCCCTACTGGCAGGTTCATGGGGACATGCTATTCTTCTGAAGAGCTGGCGGCTTTCATGAAATTGATATTATCTCTCGTCCAGAACCAGCTATTCTTTCCAGAGCGCCCGGTACTCGGCAGGGGAAAATCCCGTCTCTCGGCGAAATCTGGTCGAGAGGTGGCTCCCGCTGGAGTAGCCACAGGCGATGGCGATCTCGGTCACGCTGATCGCAGTCGTGCGGAGAAGGTCGGTCACGCGTTCAAGACGGCGTTGGTTATAGAAGCCATAGGGCGTCGAGCCTTGCGACTGCTTGAAAGCGCGGGAAAAATGCTCGTAGGTCAATCCCGCCTCTTCAGCCAGAGCGCGCACGCTCGGAGGTCGATCAATGTGAGCTTCAATTCGCCCTATTACGCGCTTGAGAACCGTAGGCGACAATCCTCCTCGAGACAATCTGCCAGATGTGCCGGAGCGGCGCTGCAGAAGTCCGAAGATAGCCGCGAGGTGCCCTTCAACGATCAGACTCCCCACGGAATCGTCGTGTGAAAGTTCTCCGGCAATCTGCCGCGCCAAGCATTGGATCGGCAGATCTCTAAATCCAAGCTCCGGACGTAAGGTGCCTACGCGCGGGAGCTTGGTCGTGAGGTTGGAAAAAAAATCCTGCGTCACGGTTATCATAAGATAACAACCCTCAGCATCGCCTTCATCCCAACCGCTCCAATGGCAACCGGGCGGAATGTAAACAAGCGAGCCGTCTGGACGCGGACTGAACTCGACTCTTCGTCCGTCCACAAAATTTTCGCCGGATGCCGCCGTACCCCTTATGTTGAGGAAGATCAGGTGGTCATCCGCGACAACGTCGATAACCTGTCGCCCGAGACTGCGCCGGCGAACGACATCTGCGCGGGCATGGCTCCAAAGGCCTTGCTGGTGAAGGATGATCTCCCCTTGTGACTTCTTCATCCTCTCGGGGTGAATTGATGGAATGATCCCCACTCGAAAGCTGCTCCCCTGAAAAACCGGTGTGGTAGCGACCCTACCTCACCCCAAGTTGTCAACAAGCCAGGCTTTAACCTCAGGTCGAATTTCATGTCAATTTCATGAAAACCAATCAAAATCGTGGATGCGAAAAGATGACGTTCGCGATCATCTTCTGCCGACATCATCGCTGACGGCACAATCTTTTCGGGATGCGCGATTTCCCCCTGAACCCCAAAAACGCGATGGTGCGAGAGAAAGGCAGGCTTTCGCATGCGTGAATTTGCCGACTTCATTGAGGAGTGCGACCGTGCCCCTCGCCTTAACGAGCTTTCTGAGTTTTTTTCGACCACCGCATCCGGTGAGGCCGGAATGCCTATCCGTCCGCCTGAGCTCGATCGCCGCTTGTTCCCAGTGGACATGACGTTCAGGCGCTTTTCAGCCCTTCATCCGCTGCGCCGAGGTCCATTCGATAAGCACTACTTGAGCAGCATACCCTACCGCCTCGAAGAGGAGTGCCGCATAGGCGGCGCGATCCTCAAATACGCGCGGGCCAGAAAGGGTCAACTGCAACTCTACACGCTAGGTACAGCCGAGGGGACGATGGCTCGTGTGATCGGCGAACTTGGCAAGGGCAGGATAGAAACACTGTCATGCAGTCCCAACGTCGAAAACCTTAGAAGCTTCTATGCCTATGGCGTTCCTCCTCATGCCATGTTTTTTCACGGACCATTTCATTATTTGACATCGCAAAGGGTCCAAGAAGACGTGGAGCTCCGAAAGTTTGGCAGCGGTTTCGATATCATCCTCGAGGACACGACTTTCCAGATGTATTCGCCAAATCGCTTCGATCAGATCCGTTTCGTCTCGCAGCATCTCAAGACCAACGGGCTCTTCATGTTCGTCGAGAAGTTCAGGCATGAAGACGCCGAGGAATATCGGCGGCGGGAACGCCAGAAGGACCATAGCTTCAAAGCTCGCTTCTTCAGCGCGTCAGATATTCGCGCCAAGGAAGAGACGGTGCTAACGCGAATGGATCGAAACGAAGTCACCCTTTCGGAGATGAGCGAAACACTACGCCGGTTCTTTGGACACTCATTCGTCACCTGGAACAGCGGCAATTTCTACACGCTTGTCTCCAGCAACAGTCGGGAGAATCTCGACCTGTTCCTATCGAAGCTGTCCCCACCCGCGATTCCGGCAGAATATGTCTATGCGGACCTTCCCTACCGCCTTTACCCGGAATCCGAAGCAAGGCGGCTATCGGGGCGATCTTGGACCCTTTAGCGATTCCTCATCTTCACCGTCGCGTAAGCGCAACTGCGTCACGTCTTCACGAGCCTCAACTGGAACAACGTTCGCGTCAGCAGAAAGCGCTCCATCACGTTGAGCAGCCCTCAGCGCTTTGCCACCTCTAAAAGCCTTTTTTCTCCAAATAGGCAGGAACAGCATGAAGAAATCGATTGGCGAAGTCCGTCACTTCGTTGAGCTGAGCCCGCCGTGCAACGCGCATCTGGTCCTGCCACGAGCGCCATCATTCGCGGGTGAGGAAGATGTTCCAAAGTGCGTGCACGTCGCCGAAGCGTGTGTCGCAATCACGCGCACGCAGCACGTTGCCGACAAGATCTGCACGCAAATCGAGGACTTCTACCAATCCCTCGTCTCCGTGGGACCTGACAGGTTTCTAGCTTTCGAAGGTGGAGGCGCGATCATAAGGCCGACCAGTGAAAGCCTGTTCTTCACGGTCTCAGCGCGAGACCTCGTCACTTTCTGTGGCATCCGCGCGCTGCTGGAAGCAGGCTTGTTTCTGGCCACGTCCGTGTCCGAGGGGGCTATAGAGTGGCTTCACGCAGACGGCACCCGATCTGGTGAAACCTGCAATCGCCTCTACAACGACCGCTGCGGAACGGACGAACAGTAGCTTCGACCGCTCCGCCACCCAAAGGAAGATCGATCTCGGGACAATCGGGTCGTAGTGCTTTTCCAATCGACCAACCATTTCGTCCCCCCGCTTTTCTTCGAGTCTCAGAGGTTGATGCCGCGAGCGCGGCTAGCAGCCCTTTGGCGCCGCTCCGCTATGATCTGCTCACTGCTCTGCAGACGGACAGTCTGCTGCAGGACCTTCAGCCGCTCCTGCATCGCCTCGAAAGCTCGACGCTGCGCCGGCGGCACGCGGTTGACAAGATCCTTGTCACCCCGGACGAGGGCATTGCGACCGAAGCGCTCGTCGAGCGCTCGGCTGACAGCGGCAAACTCCCGGGCAATGCCCTGCTCGAGGGAAGCGGCGGAAACACTCAGCTTCCTGCTGTCCTTCCTCACCTCGACCGTCAGGTGCGCCAAAGCCTCTTCCGCAGCTTTCGAAAGAGCTGGAATGGCAACCGCCATGCGCCGCCGTTCGTCCGTGATAGCCTGGCGTTCGGCATCGAGGGCATTGAGGTGGGCCGCACCGAGCGCGCGCAGGCGCGCTGCAGCTTCCGGCACGGCCCGCATCGCCTCTTTCCGCTCCTGGCCGGACGCCAGCATCCGGTCCAGCAGGCGATTAGAACCGCGCAAAGCCCCATAGGCGGCCGGATCATTGGTCACCGCGGCGGCGATTCGATCAGCAGCAAAGCCTTTCCGGAGCAGCTCCTCGATCTTGCCGACGGCGCCCGACGGATCGCGCCAGATCATTGTCGCGGCGTTGGCCAATGCGCCACGCTGCTGGCGATAGAAAGGGTTGGAGAGCGCCCGCAATCGAGCCTCATCGTCGACCGACGTCTTGAACACGATGACGGCAGCAAGCATCGGCGGCACGGCGACATTCTCCTTCCCCGGTCCGTTCTCTGTCTCTTGGCCCCGAACAACACTGGCAGCCATGACGATCTTCGAGCGATCCTGCCGCTCGGCGAGATGCTGCGCCTCGGCAAAACGTTTGACCGCTTCGAACAGCCGGGCCAGCTCCTCGCGCCGGCCGGCCGTCAGATCTTCCGGCAAACGCTCGGTCATATTGCGTTCAGCAACCGCATCCGCCTTCGCGGTGAATGCGCTCCAGCCGAAGCGTGCCGTTAACGCTTCGCTGACCGCCTTGATCTCCTGCACGACCGAGCGGTCCTCGGCGGCAAGCGCAAAGGCGCTCTTATAGGCGTCGTCCCCGTCCCGGTTGCGCACCGCCTCGATCTCCATAAGGCGCGCCATCGCGCGCTCGGAAAGCGCCGGGATCGATAATGACATGTAGGAGCGCCGCGTCTGCTCACGCATTTCGAACCGTTCGGCATTCCGGCGGAACCCGGTCGCATGGGCCCGGGCCAGGGGAAGCAGTTCCTCCAGGGCTGCCTTTGCGACCTTGCGCTCGGAAAGCGCCGCGCCTCCGTCGACGATCAGCTCGGAGCCACGCAGCCGGCCGAGCCGGTCGGGTGCTGCGGCAAGATCAGCAGTGAGCCTGCGGGGTTCGGTGCCGGTGTCCGAGGCGAGCGCATTCAGGGCGACAAGTGCTGCATCCGGATCCCGGTAGATCTTAGTAAGCAGCGGTCGCAGCATCGTTTCCCGCTCCGTCCAGGCCGGTGACGAACGCTGCGCCAGCCGCGCATCCGCCTCGACACTCCTAACGAAGGACGTGCTCGGCGGGATCAGATACTGTGGTTCGCCAGCGCTTGCGCTCGCGATGGTGTGGGATTCAGTTCGCGCCTCGTTGTAGGCGAAGCGCCGTTCCCGCTCGATGGCAAAACCGAGCGCCACGCTTGCCCGCTCCCAGAGCTTTTCCACCTGCTCTCGCTTTGCGGTAATCCACGTCCAGCGCCGGGAAAGGCTTTCCTCCATCTCGGCGGCAGCAAGCGAGAGATGATCGAGCCCGCGGCGCCGGGCGAAGTCTTGCGCCTGGGCGCGATAGCCCGCCTCGCTCTCAAAATCGAGCGTCGTCGTCTTGGCACCGGAGCGCGACAAGCGTTCGACGAGACGGCTGAACACATCCGGCCGATGACTTTCCCGTTCGATGCGCTCCTGACGCGCTTCGGCGGTTTCGATCTGTCTGGCCGTCCAGACATTGCGGTCGACTTCCCTCTCCTCGTAACGCTTCTGACCTGTCTCCTCGTCGACAATGGCAATCTGGACCTTGACCCGCTCGACACCATCCTTGCGCAGCGTGATGGTGTCGCCGTCGGAGATGCCGGCATCGTCGAGCGCTTTCGGCAGGCTGACGCCCCAGAGCCGATGGGCGGTTCCGTCGTCCGTCCTGACATCGGCATAGGGGCTGTCGTCGGCATCCTCGTCCTCGGGCCGGAATTTGGCTTCGCCGGTTTCGACAAGCTCGCCGGTGACACCGGCGGCATGATCGACACGCGGTTTGCGTCCCCATTCCGGTCTCGGCTCAAAATCCTCTTTCGCCGCATAAAGATCGACGCGGTCGCGATGCCGGGTCATCGACACATAGGTCAGATGCCGGTCCATCATGCCGGTGGCGAGCACGAAGGTGCGGTCGACGGTCGACCCTTGAGATTTGTGGATCGTTGCGGCATAGCCGTGGTCGACATTGTCATAACTGTCCTCGCCGAAGACGACTTTATTGCCATTGTCGAGCAGAACCGACAGCAGCGGATCGCCGCGTTTGTCGCCGGTCGCGGTGACCGTGCCGAGCATGCCGTTCTTGACATATTGCGGCCCGGAGTGCTTGGCCCGCGGCTCGAGGAAGCGGGCGTTCTCCAGGAAGATGATGCGGTCGCCGGCGGCAAATTTTCGCGCCCCGCGCTCGGTCCGGAAGCTGCGGCTTTCGCCGAGGGCATTATCGCCGGCCATCACCTCACGCAGCGCCTCGTTGAGCTTGCGGACATCGTCGTTGGTGTGGGCGAGCACCAGCAGTTCATCACCGCGAAGACGGCCATCCCTGCCCTCGGAGATCGAGCGACCGATTGCGTGTTTGCGTGCCTCTGTCCAATCGACCACAATCCTGTCGATCGTTTCCTCGCGTGTGCCCGCCTCGACCAGGTGGCCCTGCTGGGTATAGGCGTCGAGGCCCTTCTCGACCTCGCCGCGGGCAAACAGCCGCGAGGCATTACGTGCCCAGGCCTCACGCTGGCGGCGCACGCCGGCAAGCTCTGCAAAGCCGATGCGTTCGGTAATTGCCCGGAAGGCAGCACCGGCCTGGATCGGCTGCAGCTGCATCGCATCGCCGACCAGCACGACCTTTACCTCAGCCTCCTCGGCAATCTTCAGCACACGGGCCATCTGCTGCGAGGCCACCATGCCGGCCTCGTCGATCACCAGCACATCACCGCGATGGAGCGTATCGCGGCCATTGGCCCAGGCCAGTTCCCAGGAGGCAAGTGTCCGCGACTTGATGCCGGAACTGTCTTGCAGCCCTTCTGCGGCCTTGCCGGCAAGGGCTGCACCGATCACCCGGTGTCCCTCGCCCTCCCAGGCAAGACGTGCGGCAGCAAGCAGCGTCGATTTGCCGGCGCCGGCAAGGCCTACAATAGCGGCAATGCCACCATCACCGGTGACATGACGGACAGCATCGACCTGCTCTGCATCGAGCCGGAACGGAGTTTTGGGATCGCCGCTCTCGATGCTCTCCACGCGTTCGATCGCCACCGTCACATTCCGCTCGGAAACACCGAAGCCGCGACGCTCCGACAAAACCCGCGCCGACTGCGCCATGTCGTATTCGATGCGCAGCATCTCCCGCGTCGTAAACACCGCGGGCTCCGACACCTTTCCTGTCTCTGCCTCGATCTCCTTCGGCTTCAGTATGACCAATTGGTCCGACGCCATCAGCCTGGCGCGGATGTTGGCAAAATCGGTGGGATCGTCGACGTAACGGTGCAGCGCCCTGGCGATATCCCTCTCGTCGAAGGTAGAGCGTTCATTGCCGAGCTGCTTCAGCAAAAGCTCCGGCTCTGAAAGCAGCCGATCGGCCATCTCCTGGCGGCGGGCGAGATCGGCCGGCGCGAAGTGGAGCTCCCTGCCCTTCCTCGCCAGCGCCGCCTTCTCCGGCCCGAGATGTTTTTGCGCGATCCCGTCGAGGCCCTGTTCGGCATAGGAGCGACCGTCGAGGCGGATGTCATGTCCGGCCAGCGCCAGATGCCGGTTGGCCGTTTCCGCCCAGGCGATCTTCCACGCTTTCATCGTTTCCTTGTCGCCCGCCCAGACTTTGTAGACGATCTTGCCGTTCGGGCGGTCCGGCGTGACGACACGCAGCGGCTTGCCACCCTCACCAAGCACTGGAACCTTCTTTGCCCCGAACCCCTCCTCCGTCGCCGGCCGGAGCGTCGTCATCAGGTGGATGTGCGGGTTGCCGTCCTTGTCGTGATAGACCCAGTCGGCGATCATTCCTTTCGAGGTGAGATTGTCGCGGACGAATTCGCGCACCAGCGTGATATTCTCGGCCCGCGTCAGCTCCTCCGGCAGCGCGATGATCAGTTCGCGGGCGAGCTGCGCATCTGCCCGCGTCTCGAAGGCGTCAACGGCATTCCAAAACACTTCGCTGGCCTTGCTGACGGACTGACCTGATATCGCCGACCGCAGCCAATCCGGGATCTCATCCGGCAGCGCCAGTTCCTCATACATCAGTTCGCCCGCCCCACCGCGATAGCTGAACGACGTTCCCGCCTGCTCGTCCATCATCCGGGCGCGGTGGCGATAGGCGGCAGCCGAGACGATGCTGCGTCCCGATCCCCTGCTGATCACCTGCGCTCTGACGAACATGATCGCCACTGGCGTCTCCAGACTGGCCCAAGCACGTCGCGACAGCGACGTATATTGCGCCCTCAAACAGATCGGACCGAAGGGCCGATGCCGCTTTTCTGGTTGCACGGTAGCGCATTTTACTGTTTTATTCTAGTTAGTATAATCGCACCTTCGACATCAAAGCAGAAAAGGAACCAGGAATGGCGACAAAATCATCGATTTCCGATCTCGACGCCCAGATCGAAAAGCTGCGCGAACGCAAACGATTGTTGATAGTTAAATCGGCCGAGCGGTTTGCCCGCGCCGCGACCAGAACCGGGCTGGCGGAGATGGAGATCGCCGACGAGGAGGTCGATCGGATCATCGAGGAAATCGCCGCGCGATTTCGGAAGGGGGAAAGGAAAGGCGCCGCTGGCCCCACTCCTCAAACGCGTCGACCAGCAGATAGCGGCGCTGGAGCGCAGGGGCAGGTTCCAAATGACGGCTGAGCGCAAGCGCGACACGCGCGAAAAGATCCTGCTCGGCGGGATCGTCGTCAAAGCCGGGCTATCGAAGGCGGATCGGGCGTTCCTGCTCGGCGGCCTCATAGAAATGGCAAGGCTCGTCCCAGGCTCCATCGAGCATCGGCGGCTGCGCGATATCGGCGAAGAGGCTTTCAAGGCCCCCTCGCTGAGGAACGGTTCATCGCATCTCGAGGAGAAAGTAAGATGGGCCTAAGAGGGAAACCGCATCCGAGCCTGTTACTCGTTTTGGTACCGATCGCCGTCACCACGATCACAATCTACATTGTTGGCTGGCGATGGCCGGGACTCGCCGCCGGCATGTCCGGGAAGATAGAACACTGGTTCCTGCGGGCAGCACCTGTACCGCCTCTACTGTTCGGACCTCTTGCCGGACTTCTGACCGTGTGGGTCTTGCCGCTGCATCGGCGAAGGCCGGTCGCCATGGCAAGTCTTTTGTGTTTTCTCAGCGTTGCCGCCTTCTATGCGCTGCGCGAATTCGGCCGGCTTGCACCTACTGTGCAGGCCCGGGTCGTTCCGTGGGATCGAGCGCTGTCCTATCTTGATATGGCCGCAGTCATTGCTGCCGTCGCCGGCTTCATGGCAGTGGCGGTGTCCGCCCGCATCTCCGTCGTCGTGCCAGATGAAATCAAGCGTGCCCGGCGTGGAATATTTGGAGATGCCGATTGGCTGCCGATGGCGGCAGCAGGAAAGCTGTTCCCGCCGGATGGGGAAATCGTGGTCGGCGAGCGTTATCGGGTCGACAAGGAAATCATCCATGCGCTTCCCTTCGATGTAAACGATCGCAGCACATGGGGACAGGGCGGGAAGGCGCCATTGCTCACCTACAGACAGGACTTCGATTCCACCCATATGCTGTTTTTCGCGGGATCGGGCGGATACAAAACGACCAGCAACGTCGTGCCGACGGCGCTCAGATATACCGGACCCATGATCTGCCTCGATCCTTCCACTGAGGTCGCGCCCATGGTCGTCGAGCACCGCACCAATGCGCTCGGGCGCGAGGTCATGGTGCTCGATCCGACGAACCCGATCATGGGCTTCAACGTGCTCGACGGGATCGAAGCATCCAAGCAAAAGGAAGAGGACATCGTCGGCATTGCCCATATGCTGCTGTCGGAAAGCCTTCGCTTCGAAAGCTCGACGGGATCCTACTTCCAGAACCAGGCGCACAACCTCCTGACCGGTCTGCTCGCCCATGTGATGCTCTCGCCCGAATATGAGGGCCGGCGAAGCTTGCGCAGTCTCCGCCAGATCGTTTCCGAACCGGAGCCCTCGGTGCTCGCTATGCTGCGCGACATTCAGGAGCATTCCGGTTCGGCCTTCATCCGCGAAACGCTCGGCGTCTTCACCAACATGACCGAGCAGACGTTTTCGGGCGTCTATTCCACAGCATCGAAGGATACCCAGTGGCTGTCGCTCGACAGCTATGCCGCGCTCGTCTGCGGCAATGCCTTCAAATCGAGTGATATCGTTTCGGGCAAGAAGGACGTCTTCCTCAACATCTCCGCATCGATCTTGCGCTCCTATCCGGGCATCGCTCGTGTGATCATCGGCTCGCTCATCAACGCCATGGTGCAGGCCGACGGCGCCTTCCAGCGCCGGGCGCTGTTCATGCTCGATGAGGTCGATCTGCTCGGCTACATGAGGGTGCTCGAGGAGGCGCGCGACCGCGGCCGCAAGTACGGCATCTCGATGATGTTGATGTACCAGTCGGTCGGGCAGTTGGAGCGGCATTTCGGGAAGGATGGCGCGACGTCATGGATCGATGGCTGCGCTTTCGCCTCTTACGCAGCGATCAAGGCGCTCGACACGGCGCGCAACCTCTCTGCGCAATGTGGCGAGATGACGGTGGAGGTGAAGGGCAGTTCCCGCAACATCGGCTGGGACACGAAGAACAATGCATCCAGGAGATCCGAGAACGTCAACTTCCAGCGCCGGCCGCTGATCATGCCGCACGAGATCACCCAGTCGATGAGGAAGGACGAGCAGATCATCATCGTCCAGGGGCATAGTCCGATCCGCTGCGGCCGGGCGATCTACTTCCGGCGAAAGGAGATGGATCAGGCAGCGAAGGTCAATCGTTTCGTCAAACCGGTGCTATGATCGTGGTTTTATCAGCGGCCCACCTCGTCCTCGCCGGCATAGGCGTCGACGGCGTTTTCGAGTTCGGCAAAAAGCTCATCGGGCATCGTTTCGATAGTGCCGACGGTGCGTCGGTCTGCCTGCCTGATCAGTTGCTGATAATCTTCGATATTGAGGAGAACCAGCCGGGGTTTGTTCCGCTGGGTGATCGTCACCGGATGACGCAGCGCCTCGGCGATGATGTCGCCGGATTTACGTGAGAGGTCACTGGTTGAATACGTCCCGCTTGGCTTCGGCATTGGGCTTCCTTGCTATCGCTGGAATTTAGAGCATTTACAACATTACTGCGATTGTTGTGAAACTTCGCAGCCGTCCTTCCTCGGCTCACTTGAGGGCCATCGGCAACTGAGAGGCAACCTCGTCTGTCGCCTCTCAGTATGTGAGATGGTGCTGCTACCACCATGACCAAACGACGCGCCCCGCATAGACCGGGATGCGAGTTGCCAACGTGATATCCTTGATGATCGGCGCCAGCGAGCCGAGTTCGTCCGCAATCAGCGCAACGAGCTCAGGATAGTTGATATCGACGCCAGTGTCGTCGGCAGCCCAAGCGCTCATCCAATCGCCGCCGTTGACGCGGAATTCATGCGTGTCGTAATCAATTTCGAGTTCGTCCAGCAGATTGATAGTGAAGCGCCCGAAAATCTCGATCTCGCCCTCCAGCTGATATTCGGCGAATTCATCCTCCCCGATGAGAACACTTCGTTCCAATTCCATGATGACGCTGATCCGATCGATTGCCGCGTCGAGCCCCTCAACCAGGCGATCGTGAAGCTCTCGCGAAAAATCGCTGTCGCAGCCGAAGCGGTTTGCCAGGACGACGAGCCGGAAGCCGGCAAACTTGGTGTAGAGTATAAGGTTCTGATCGGTTGTCATAATGTGATCTCCTTCGTTGATGACGGAGATCGGCCACTCTCTTGCAAAGAGGGGTCAAGGACCGCGGAACGCGGCTCGCAAGCGGGGGAACCGATTTTTCCAGAGCGCAGTGAAACGCAGCAGCGGAAAAATTGGGGGAGACGCGCCGTCCTTGACGCCGGATTTGCTGGAGTAAAATTGGACGTCAAAGAGAGAAGAGACCCGCGGACCCGAAGGGGACGCGACCGTTTCCGGCGTGAGCCGGCAGGAGGTGTCGAGGATAGAACCGCCGCCCTGCGGCTGGGCAATTCGCTCACGTCATTCCGCGAGAGGGGGCGTGACCGGAGGCGGAGACGGTGTTCGGGCTCCGTGAGCGGAGCGAATAGCACCCGGCCGCCGATTGGCCGGCTCGCCCAAATCCATGATCTTCGGCTTCAACGATCATCACAAAAATGAATCGGTGTGGGCCGACCGATTCATAAGTGTCGTTAGACGCAAAAGCTGGAAGAGGCGACTCTCCGTCATGCTCACTCAACCCTATCAGCTCTACATCGAACGCAGGGACGCGACGAAAAACATGGCGCGCTTCTACGCGCTCGCAATCGAACCGACGTTGTTCGGCACACCATGCCTGACGCGGCGATGGGGACGCATCGGAACGATCGGACAAGCCATGGTGCATCACTTCGACAGAGAGGAGGATGCAGTCCGTATGTTCCTCGAACTTCTCCGATCAAAACGGGCGCGCGGCTATAGGCCGAACACAAATGTCGGACGGGAACCCATGGTCCGGGCTGTCCGCGGAAGTCTTCCTGGTCCTTGCCGGTAATTATCGGCGTGAAGCGCAGCTTCGGGTCGACGCGCCGGTCGATCCGGCGTACCGGCCCAGGCGAGGAGGCAAACGCCGCCTCAGAAGGGTGGCGCGGCGTCGATGGCGCCCTCCTGCTCGGCGATCGCTACCCTCAGTTCGGCCCGAGCGATCTCCAGCTCCGCTTCGATCTGGCGGCGCTCAGCCGGATCGGCGTTCCTGAGCTCGGCCCGCAGTTCCTCAACCTGAATTTCGAGTGCAATCGTCATCGTCGTCGTCTCCTGAAATGTGAAAGATGACGCCCGGGGTCGTGAGGATCGGGCCGGGTCAAGGATCGCGTCAGCGACCGGCGGAGCCGGCGAGCGGAGGAACCGATTTTCTGACGGTGCCCTTCAGGGCGCCGGCTGAAAATTGGAGGGGCCGCGAAGTCCTTGAGGCGGCACGAGCCTCACGGCAGACTTCAAGTATCTGAGCAGACAGGGTCCTTGGTCTCGTGTGGCACGACAGGAGGATTGAAGGCGGGCTCGATGCCCGCTTTCAATCCCGCTATTGCGCGCAAAACCTGAGATACGGCGAAGCCGGCCCCGATTGCTCGAGGCCGCTCGCTTTGTTCTTCAGTTCGGGCTGTTCCAGAGGATCACCTTCTTGCTAGGATCGCCGCCGGGTGCCGGTGCGAGATTGCCGAAGATCACACCGATCTCGGGAGCCTCAAGCTTCACTGAGAGGTATTCCTCGCCGGTCTGCCGCGCGATGCGGTTCCAGGCGGCGCCGATCTCGAAGCCCGTCTTGCGGTGAATGACGCGGTAGTCGGGCGCTTCTTCGCTTGCCTTGCTGGCATTTGGGACGATGGCGATCGGGGCGTTGACCCGGATCGTGGCGAAGACGCCTTCGAGGATGCCGTCGGTCTTCTGCGTGAGCGTTGCGATCGTGGTGGCCATGGTTGTTGTCTCCTTCGGTTGCTCGGGACCATTCCCGATGGCGCACGAAGAGACGGCCGACCTGCTGCGGTCAGCTCGCCTGAAAATTTTGCAAAATTCTATTTTCCACCAGGATAAACGAACCGAAATCGAATTTGCAAAAATTTCGGGCGAGTCTTACCCCTTCAGGGGTTGGCCGCCAAAGCAGGCGGTCGTCTATACGAGCGATATAAAACGGGAATGGTTCGGGGCAATCGAAGGAGACAACAAACCATGGCCTCCCGGTCCAAGCACTGGGGGATATTGGCCGCACACTCCACGGACGCTTCGCCCGCATGTCGATCAACATAATACCCTCGCCCGCTCCCGGCTGCGGCAGGCTGTGAGCACCTCGATAACATTTCTGCTGATCGGCGAGGTCGCCGCGGCACCGCATTGCCGTCTGCAGACCGTGCTCCAATCCCGGGTGAAGCTGTTCACGCGGGCGTCGAATGAGTGATCTTCCCCAAACGTGCCCGCTCCCAAGCACCTGAGCCGCCGATGGGTCGCCAGGTACATCGCCATTGGCAAACACGCAACCGGAACGATGTGAGCCGGCTTCATCCGCGGAGCCAAGCTCGGTGAGATCACAAGGCAACAGGATCGGAGCAAGTCACAAACGGAATGCCATAAAGCGCGACATTTTGATCGTCCGAAACCAAATACGCTCCCTCCGCCACGGCTTGCGCCATGAGCAGATGATCGAAAGGATCGCGGTGATGAAGTGGAAGAGCAGCGAGAGCGATAAGATGCGCGTCCGAGATATCCAGCCGGTCGAAACCTTGATCCGGCAAAATCGCAACAATCTCTTCGATATCGGCATCAAGTTTGCCGATGCGCAGCTTCACAGTGATTTCCCAAAGGGAGACAGCACTGACGAGGACATCATTCTCGGGATCGCCAATAAGGCGACGCGCATGGTTCCCTAGCTTCTCGTCGTCGTTCAGCCACCACAGCAAGGCATGTGTATCGAGCAGCAGCCTCACGTCCCGTCTTCCATGGACTTCAGAACATCCGCCGGCAGACCATCGAAGTCATCGGCAACTTTGATCTTTCCGCGCAACGCGCCTGGTTTCCGCATGACGACGCCGGCTGACGGCGGGCCGATTTCGGCGACAACCTTGTGATGCGACGTCAGGACGAACCGCTGGCCGTCTTCGACCTGCTTGAGGAAAGACGTCAGGTTGCCGCGAAATTCCCGCACGCCGACACGGCGGGGAGATGGTATCTGCTGCCGAGATTGGGTCATGGCGAAGCTCCGTTTCAGCGGCAAATGTGTACACAATTTTTGCGAAATGCAAGCATCTCCTTCAGCCGTATGGACAGATGGCGCTTACGCGCCATCTCCCGCCGCTTGCCAAAACGGAGATGCCAAGTCGGCGGGTCTTGTCGGCAAGATTGCCGGTAATGCCGGAGCCGGGGAAGATGACGACGCCAGCCGGCATGACCGAGAGCATGTCGTCATTGCGGCGGAACGGTGCGGCCTTGGCGTGCTTCGTCCATTCGGCTTGAAGGCGATCTGTATCACCTTGCGCGCTTCTGCCCAGCAGGCAGCGATACGTTCGGCGCCCTTCGGCGAGCCGCCGTGCAGCAGCACCATGTCGGGATATTTGGCGAGGGCTTGATCGAGTTTCGCCCAGATTCGTTCGTGATCATTGTAGTCGATGCCGCCGCCGAAGGCGATCTTGGTGCCTGCCGGGATCAGCACTTCGGTCTCGGCGCGCCGGCGGGCGGATGGAAAGTCTCTGGAGTCGATCATCGCCGCGGTCATGTTGGCGTGGCTGACCTTGGAGCCCGTCCGCGGCCGCCATGCCGAGCCGCATTGGCTTCGAAGTGGTCGCCCGCATAGGCGCGCATGAACTCGAAGGCATTGCGGCGCTCAAGCAGCGTGATGCCTTCGGCAACGAGGCGCTCCAACTCGACACTCTTGACCTCCGAGCCGTCCTGCTCGCGCTGACCGTTGCGTTGGCTATCCTCATTACGCTGAAGCTCCCGCTGGATGCGCTCGCCGGCGCGGTGGAAGAGATTGACCGTCGACCACAGGAGGTCTTCGAGATCGGGCTCCAGGCGGGTATCGCCGAGCATTTCGAATAGAGCATCGAACATGGCGGTCAGCGCCGACTGGACGACCGGCTCCTCCGGCAGCGGACGCGGGTCCGGTTCATCCTGGAAGGGGCGATGGCCGTAGATCTGCATCTCGTAGATGAAACGGTCGGTTGGGGACGAGGCGGGGCGGGGCTCGAAGGCGTCGTCGATGGGAAGACATAGGTTCAGATGGTCTCCGTCGGATTTGGGCCGCGCCTCTCGCGGCCTGACGGCGATTGGGCGCGGTAGCTCAATCCCTCGATACGTAGGCGCTGGGGATCCTGCCGCTAGTGCTTGCCCCGGAGTTCGGCGACTTCAACGAGGATCTGCGCCGGCTCAGTCCGGAACGGCTCATCGCTAATCTCAGGGCGCAGCTCGTTCTGAAACGCTCTGGCCTTTCTGCCCGCATGATCGAGCCGGACGGGGAAGGTGAGGGCGTGAGGGCCTACAGGATGGCAGGTCTCTGCCGGTCGCCGCACGGGTAGGCGCCCGCCCGCGGGCCTGCCGAGAGGCGACCCTTACCATGCGGCGGGCGGGCCTTCAGCGGGTCGCTCAGGTTTCTTCCCCTGGCTTGGGCCGCGTGCGGCCCGCCATTCCTGGCACAGCAAGAAACCTCCCTTCCGCCGCCCGGCGCTTCGCCGCGGCGTCAGGCGCCGCGGTTCCGGCCCGTCTGCCGCGTGGACAGGGTGCCGGCCGGCCGCATCGGCGTCAGCTGCGATGTAGAGACGCCGGCAGCCATCGGGCAGTCGGAAGGCGGCAAGGTGATCGGCGGTTCAGTGCCGGCCGGCTCGAAGGGCTGGGTAGCACGCGATTAGAACTCACTTCATGCTGGCGCAGCCTCTACATTTTGACCGGCTGACTTCTAATCAACGCACCGTTGACTTCTAATTATCAAAAGAAGATACGTGCATTCCAGCCTCCAAAAATTAAAATTAACGATCATTCCTGCCTTGGCGTTGAAATCGGCCCCAGCGGCCGTAACATTTACATACTAACTATTTTGCGCTAGTAAAGTCCGCGAAGCTCATGCTACGCCTTCCTTTTACGGCTCGATCAGCCTTTGGCCAGGCAAGGGAGGAACGACGTGCGACAGTTTTTGATCGGCAACCAGGCGTTCGACGACAGTTCTCCAGAGTTTCTGCCGCAGCTCGAACGCGCTTACGAACAGAAGCTCAGGCCACTTTGCCCGTGTCGGCAACCGCCGGTGCCGATGTATATCGCCCGGATGGATGGCCAATTCCTGATCAAACGGATGCCGCTTTCAGGACGAGATCACGATCCCGGCTGCCCATCCTATGAACCGCCATATGAGCTGTCGGGTCTTGGTCCATTGATCGGCAATGCCATCCAGATCGACGCAGCGACGGGCGCGGCTGTGCTGAAACTCGATTTCTCGCTGTCGAAACGAGGGAACCGATCGGCTTCGGCCTCATCTTCGGAGCCGTCGGAAACGGTGCGAAACGATCCGAAAAAGCTGTCGCTCAAGGCCATGCTCCATTATCTCTGGGAGACAGGGGAACTGACTGAATGGACGGCGCTGTGGGCTGGGAGACGCGGCTGGGGTCGCGTCCGCAGCAGCCTGCTGAACGCAGCGCGACAGATGATTGTCCGCGGCGGTCCGCTTAGCGACATCCTGTTCGTGCCGGAAGTGTTTCATCAGGAGGACAAGGAAGGGATCTCCGCCAGGCGCGCAGCGATGTTGGCCGGAGCCCAGTTAACCGGTCCCGGTCCGCGGAAACTGATGATGACCGTCGGAGAGGTAAAGGAATTTTCCTCAGCGCGCGATGGCCAGAAGATGCTGGTGCGCCACCTGCCTTTCCCCTTCATGCTCGATGAGGGTGCGTGGAAACGGTTGAATGCCCGATATGAAACCGAACTGGAACTGTGGCGATCCAACGAGGGGTTTCATCTCATCGGCATCGCCACGTTCGGCATTTCGGGAGCGGGGATAGCTTCGGTCGAGGAAGTGGCGCTGATGGTGGTCAACGAGAACTGGATCCCGTTCGAAACCATCCATGAACAGCGTCTCCTGGAGCGGCTCTCAAGCCTGAAGCGAAGAAGCGTGAAAGGACTCCGGTTCGATCTTTCGCGCGACCAGCCGATTGCCTCCGTGACCTTACCGGAGGCAAAGCCAGCGCCGATCGCCATGTTCATCGTTCCGACGAAGGCCGACGAAGACTATGACGTTGCACTGAATGAGATGATCGCCGCGAGAGCCGAGATGACGCCGTGGATCTGGCGTGTGGCCGACGGCGAAATGCCGCGGCTGCCATGATCCACACCAGCCTCCTTGGTCAGCGACGTAGGCGCCCTAAAAGGAAGCCATCGCCCGGGCGATCTCGAATGCGTGAAGCTATATCCCGGTCAAATCGGCCCAGAGAACTCTCTGCCATTTCTGCATAGCTGCACTGCACAAAAAATGTTTTACCAAGCGGTCAAAATATGAGCATATTGCCTCAAGTTGATGCAGTCGATGGTTTTCCTCCCAGTGCCATCGTATCAGCTGTTCCCCTCTGGAGGTTATTGACCTTCACACCTTAAAGGGCCCTGGTTTTCCAGCGGCCCTATTTTTCTGCATAGTTGGTGAGGCGGCCCCTTTGCATTGCACGATCACATCGGAAGCGGAGCGCTTGCCGTTGGCGGTAACCCACGCTTCAAGTTGGCGGGTCGAGCTCGTTCGCCGCGCGCTCCTATGGCACCCGGAAATCGGAGATGGAAAGCGGAGGATATTTCAGGTATTGCAGTTATGAGCGACTTGCCCTATATACATGGTCAGAGGTGTTCGCCATGACCAGCCATGTTCTTCAATTTACCGAATTGTCGGATCGCGACCGCAAGGCCGTCGCGCCGATCCCAAAGCTGGCGGAGGGCGACCACCTGGAACTGCGGATTCGCCGCGAAGGTGGACAGCTTCAAACCCTTTCTCTTCCAGCCTCGGCTTTCGCACCTGTCGAAGCACTCCTCGATCATCTGTTGCGCGGCAAGCGTGTTGCCGTGCTCACGGAAGATCAGGAATTGAGCCCGACCGACGCCTCCACCATCCTCGGCATCTCACGTCCTCTCGTGGTGCTGCGCATGGATCGCGGCGATCTGCCCTTCCGCTATGTCGGCAAGCACCGCCGAGCCAAGTTGAAGGA
Organism: Rhizobium atlanticum; assembly: GCF_030182485.1. Classification (NCBI taxonomy): domain Bacteria; kingdom Pseudomonadati; phylum Pseudomonadota; class Alphaproteobacteria; order Hyphomicrobiales; family Rhizobiaceae; genus Rhizobium; species Rhizobium atlanticum. The sequence continues at coordinate 14,149 of NZ_JAQJCJ010000029.1, read as the reverse complement.
TGTTCTTGCGCTCAAGGCCAAGCTCGATGCTCGCCAGAAAAGCCTCGACGCGCTGGCCGAGGACACAGAGGATCTGATCGTCAATCATGGCCTCTAAGCCGCCCGTCGCGGTCTACGATGCCTGCGTCCTCTACCCTTTCCATTTACGCAATGTCTTGGTCCAGTGTGCTTTCGACGGTCTCGTCGACGCACGCTGGACCGACGACATCCACGCCGAGTGGATTCGCAATCTGGCCATCGGCTCACCCGAGATACCCTTCTCCCGTCTGGAAGCGACCCGTGATCGGATCAAGGAAGTTTTGCCCGATGCCGATGTCGGTAACCACCAAATCCTCATCCCCAACCTCTCGCTACCGGTCCCGATGATCGTCATGTTTTAGCTGCAGCCATCGCCGGAAAAGCTTCCGTGATTGTCACGTGGAATCTCAAGGATTTCCCTGTCACGGAGCTTCGGCCTCATGGGGTGACCTGCGTATCGCCGGACAATTTCCTCGTGGGCCTCCATCCACCTTTTAGAGCGCATTGATCGACAGCATCAGGCGCGCCCGGTTGAATTTACGCAAGACGGTGCCGGCGGTTCACGAATTCATTGATGCACTGGACCATCAGGGGCTCCGCGCGTTTTCAGTGGTCCTGCGTGAGAAGGCCGCACAATTGGACTGACGGTCGAAACCGACAGAATTGTTAGAGGCCCGGACGCAACCCGTTAAGCTCGATCCGACGAAGAGCGGCCGAGGTCAGTCGCGGCGTCTCGATAGTAGATCTCGCTCACCCGAAACCGGCCGTCGATCCGCTTGCATTGGACGATGATGTCGATCGCGATCGTCAGCATCTCGCGGATGTCGTGCCGTTCGAGGTCCCCACCACCCTCCGACTCCTTGACCAGCAAAGTCAGCTGCTCAAAGGCGAGGCGGGCGGAGTCGGCATGGACCGTGGTGATGGAGCCAGGATGGCCGGAGTTGACATTGCGGATGTAGTAGAATGCCGTCCCGTCACGCAGCTCCTGCAGCAGGATACGGTCGGGCCGCATGCGCAGGCAGGATTCGAGCAGGTCCTTCGCGCCGACCTTGGCGAGACCCTGCCCGCCCTTGGAGTAAAAGAGCCGAACATGGTTGGGCTGCGGGACCACCAGTTCCGGTGTGTCCTCGATGGAAATGATCCGCTCATTTTGCGGGATGTGGCGGATCAGCGCTTTCGACAGCGTCGTCTTTCCCGACCCCGTGGCGCCGGAGATGATGATGTTCTTCCTTGCGAACACCGCCTCCCGCAGAAACGCCTTGTAGGCGCCGATCCGATAGTATTCCAACAGCCTTTGGTCCAATCGTCTCCCGTCGCTTTCGACAGGCGCGACATCGGCGAACAATCCTCCATGATCGAGATCCTCGAGGGTCAGCGACACAGAGGACGGCTTGCGGATGGTGATGCTGACGGTTCCCTTCGTCGTTGCCGGCGGGATGACGATCTGGATCCGCTCATCGTCCGGCAGGGTCGCCGACAGGATCGGCCGCGTCTCGTCGATCGACTGATTGGAGAAGCTCGCGACCGTGCGGGCGAGACGCATCAACCTGTCGAATGAGAGTTCGGGCATCTCATAGGTCTGCCATCCCTCCCTCCCCTCCGTGACGACCTGTCCCGGCCGGTTGACGATGACCTCGTAGAGGGTCTTGTCACGCAGAAAGCGTGATAGCGGCGAAAGCAGTTCGCGCACGACGCCGGAGTCGGCAGCTTCAGTCATTGCCGAACCTATTTCGTCACGAGCTTCGAGGAGGGGCTGAAATCCCCAAGCGCAGCACGGTCGTAGATGCGGTTGCGGGGCTCGGTCACACGAAGCCGGTAGACGGTGGAGAAATCGAGGTCGCGTGCGACGAAGATCGAAACCAGCTCGCCCTGATGTTTCATGAGCGTCGGCGGAATGTTGATCGATTGCTCGACGGCGATCGCCGCCGCCTGCTGACCGGCGCTGGTGGTGTTTTGCGCGTCGACATCGCTGTCCTGCAGCCGGCTGCTGGCATAAGAGCTGGCGTCGCCGACGATCGACAGGAGCATCGCGCTGCCAAAACGCTCCCACCAATGGGTGTCCACATAACCATCGATGCCGGCCCGGCCAAGCGCGTCGGTTGCGGGCGAAGCCAAAGTGATGATCACGCCTTTCGGCGTCTTCGCCCGGTTCCAGAGAACGAACAGGCGCTTTTGTCCACGCCGAATACCGCCGCGATATTCACCGACAATCTGCGTGCCTTTTTCCATCAGCACAACGCGGCCGTTATCTGAAAGAACGTCCCGGTTGATGACGCAGCTCGTGAACCCTGGCTGATCGGAGGAGAGCGCGGTCTCGAGAACGCAAGGAATGGATGTCCCCATTGCGACGATGAAATCACGATTGCCCAACGTGCCGGCACGCGATCCCTGCAATTGCGTCGGTGTCAGCAAGCGGTCGAAGCGCTGGTCATCGTTTTCGCCCTGCGAGGCGAAGCCGCCGGGATTGGCGCCGAGCGGCACGTAATTCGAGGCCTGATCCGACGCCTCGCCCTGATCCTGCCGCCGCGTTGCCGGCGATTTCTCGCCGCCATAGGCGATGACCGGCGCACGGCGGGCAGCATCGAGCAGCTTGTCGCCGTCGGTCGGCGCCTGCTCGGCGGCGACAGGCGTCGGGAGCTGGACCTGCGGCGGTGTCGCCACCGGCTGTGGCTCCTTCGCCGGTTCGAAATCCGATGTCTGCCGGATGACAACGCGCTCCGGCTGGGCACCGTCTGACGGCTTGTCCTGCCCTCGCATCGACCAGAGAGCGAACGCGACAAAGACGACGATCGCCAAGGCGACAGCGCCGCGTTTGAGGATCGGGTTATTGTCGAGCCGGCCGCCGGCCGACGTCTCGGCGCGCTCGCCCGGAATCTGGGTAATCTCTTCCTCGGCCATAACGCCTCCTATTGCGCCGCGCCGGGCGGCACTTTGACGACGCGCTCGACCGATGGTGACGTCGTGTTAGTCTCGGGATTGGTGCCGACGCGATCGTAGGCTTCGTTGAAGACGCAAAGCACGTCGCCGCCACGGCGCAGTATGAACTTGCGGCTGATCGCGTGAACGAGGACGAGATTGCCGTCGACTGACTTCGGAACCAGGCTTTCGCTGCCGTCGGAGTTTTCCATATAGATCGCCGGCATTTCCTGGTTGCCGGCAAAGGCGAAGGTCGTGACCTTGCCGTTGTCATAGACCGCTTGCGGTTCGAGCGCCTGGGACCCTTGCGCCGAATAACGCCAGTTGCGCGGTCCATAGGCTTCGTGAAGGGCAAGCACGCGATCGGCCTCGCCGGCTTGTGCCGCCTGCGCGCGCGCAGATGCTTCCAGCCGGCGCCGCTCCGCTTCATCAGCGGGATAGCGATATTTCACATAGAAATAGGTGTTCTGACCGGCTTCAACACTGCCGTCACGGACGGTGAGTTCCATCTGATAGCTGCGGGTCGAGCCGTCCCGTCGTGTCGTCACGACCGAGATATTCGTCACCGGCTGATTTTCGCGAGGCTTCAGGAACAGGATGTTGCCGGCCGGCGCCACCTCCCAGGCGACGCTGTTGCCGAGGGCGACATGAGCGATTTCCTCGTCGGCGGCGAATTCGATCTGCACGGAAGACCGGAGCGTGCCGACGACTTTTGTGATGTTATAGGGCTGGTAGTCGACGAAACGGATGCGGCTGTCCTGCGTGGCGCCGCGTGGCGTCTCGAGGGCGAGCGCCGCCGAAGAGAAACCGGTAACCAGAATGAGCGGGAGAAGGAAACGCGGTTTCAATTGATCGCCTCCGGATCGGCGCGATATTCGCTGACGACGAAGCCGATCGGGTTGATCAGCCGGTCGGTCGAGGACATCGGGGCATTGGCATAGGAAAAGGTCAGGGTCGCAACCCAGTGCGTCGTGCGCACCTCGTCACCGCGGGTCACCGTCCTCATATAGCGGACGGATGCCACATTGGCGTTGATCAGCGAGATGGAGACAATGTTGATCCGCGACGTGGCACTGCGGCCATAAATGTTCTGCGGGGAGTCTGGATTGCTGCCGCGGTAGACTGCGGCAAATCGAGTCTGCTCCGGCTGCGCCGATAGCAACGCCGCGGTGCGAAAATTCTCCTCGCCCTCGCTCCAGACGTAACCTTCGCGGGCACGGACATATTTGGCCGCGAAATATTTGGTGACGGCCTCGTCGTAGGTGCCGGCGGTCGATGTCAGCGCCGAAACCACATCGACGATGCCGGTGGAATTATCGACCCGCACGACGAAGGGCTCGACGGTTTTCAAAGGCGTGAGGCCGGCAACGGCAAAGACGGAAACGGCAGCAAGCGTACCGGCGCAAGCAGCGATGAACCAAGCGATGCGGGCGGAGCGCTCGACCTGGATCACCCGGTCCTGATCGAATCGGCGGGCCTTGTCGAAGTAACTTTTGAGGTTATCCGTGGTCACCATGTCACTCGCCCTCGCATGGACGGTAGGAGCTCGCGACATCGAAATGCGCGAAAGCGGCCGGTGTGGCTGAAGATGGTTCCGGCACATAGGCGGCGGCGTGACTGGTCGGCTCAGCGGGAACGGCCCGGGTCGCCGGCTGCTCGCCTCCACTGTCCTGCCATTGCCACATGGCGCGGTTCAGCGGCCGGCGGGAATAACCATCACATTTCGGTAGCGGGTGGGAAATCGAACCGCAGCCTACGAGACCGGCGGTCAGCAAAAACGACAAAACGATACGAAGCATCGAAAAAACCTGTTCAATTGTCTGAAGCGTTGGTGACCGTCATTCGGTCCGGCCTGGCGTCAGGCGGCGGCCGACGGAACGCGCGCCGCGGCCGACCGCTCTGACTGTGTGGGATGTCGCCCAGGCGAGCGTGCTTTCGTGCGCATCGCGGGCGGCGCCGTAGCCGTAGGTGAGCGACGCCCCGCCCGCCGCAAGAGCCGAAGCAATGCCGGGCAGTTGGTAGAAGACGTAGAGTGCGGCGACGCAAATGGCGCAGAGCGCGATCGGCCGCATCAGCACGTCGCTATAACCTTCGATCGCCGTAAACGTCGTATCGATGCAGGTGATCAGCAGCGAGCCGATGGCAACGACCAGGACCTGAAGGATGACGAAATTGACGAGCTGGCCGATCCAGGATTCGGTGAACCGGCGGGTCGACTGGAACATGGCGAGCGCGATGAAGATCGGACCTATTGCCAGCACGATGGCAAGCGTCAGCCGGGCATAGAGCGAAACTATATAACCGATCGCCGCGACAAGAAAGCTTCCGCCGATAACCAGTAGGCCGCCCACGCCGGTGACGATATCGATAGGCCAGGAGCCCCGCGACCATATCTCTTTGGCGCATTTCTGGCCCTTATCGAGCAGGCTGTCGAAGGTCGACGCGCTCGGCGCCGTGCCCGAATTCAGCGCCTGCGAGATTTCGCGCGGCAGCGCATCGAAGAAGATATTGGTGACGTAGGTCTGATAGTCGCCGGCGTTCCTCACCAGCATGACGATGATGGCGAGCTTCATCGCCCGGAAGGCGAATTCGAGGATCGGTTCCTGCACGGAGCCGCGCAGGACGAGATAGCCGTAGAGCACGACATAGAGGGTGAGTGCCGCCGTCAGCGGGCCGCTGACCCAGTTGGCGATATTCGAGGTGCCGGAGGAAATGAAGTTTTCCAGCGGTGTCTTGAACTGTCCGTCGACGAAGCTGAAGACCTGATACATCGTCAGCCTCCCAACGATTTGCCCATCCGCTCCAGCCGCAGCTTGCCGTCGGCTGCCTCGGCGTTGCGGCAATTGGGCGTATCGCGGAGTTCTCCGGGATTGTTACGGCATTCGCCGATAATCCTAGCGAGCAGACCATCGTCCGCCATGAGCTCATCGACGGTGTAAATCTTATCCGCCTGTGGGGAGCAGGCCGCCAGTAAAAGCATGGCCGCGCTAGAAAGAAGCCACTTCATTTCAGCGCCGCTCCCATCGTGTCCATTCGCTTGCGCCAGTCCTCAGCCTTGCGTTGGTCATCGACCTGCACCTGAGCCTGCTGGACCATCTGCAGGCCCTGCATGCGCAGGACGTCGGCTTGCAAGAAGGCGGTCTCGGCCTGGAGGCGGGCCTGCAGATCGGCGATGTCCTTGGCGTCGGCAGCACCGGAGATTTTCTGGCGAAGCTCATCGATGCCGCCGATGCGCTTGGTCGCCGCATCGTAGATCTGCCGGCCGAGGCTCATCTGCCCGGCGTTCTGGTTCTGGATGCGCGACAGTTCCTGCGCATAGAAATCGTCGGCATCGGTGCGGTAGGTGGAATTGTCTTGAACGAATTTGGAAGCGGAACTACCGAAGACGCCGCTGCCGGAACCTTTGAACAGCCCCTCGATCGCGTTGAAGTCCTGCGGAAGCGCCTTGCGGATCGACGGATCGTTCAGCAGGTTGGCGACGTCGGCCATGTTGGTGATCTTGTTCAGCGAGCCGTAGAGCTGCTGGGCTTGTTGGAGCTGCTGGTTCAAGGCGTCGAGCTGGGACTTCAGCTGCGCGATGCTCTCGATTTGCTTGGCGATCGATGTCTGATCGATGACGGGGATGCCCTGCGCCGATGCTAGCATCGCCGACGCCAAAAGAGCGGCCGATACAAACAATGGCCGCATCGTTCCTGTTCGGATCATGCTGTCTTCCTCCTCTGATGAAACACGGCAAGCCAGTCCTCCCGTCCCTCGCCGATCTCCAAACGGATAGCATCGGCAAGCTCGACATTGGCGGTCCGGCCGGAGAGGATGGCAAGTTCGTCGTCGAAGCCGTTGAGGTTCAGCTCGGCGACAACGCTGTTGTGCCCCTGCTTGACGATGAACCGGCGGCTCTCGACGGAGAGTTCGCGCGAGACGAGCTCGAATTCGCGCTCCGTCAGCTTGAAGCCGTCGACATAGTCGGCGCGGTCGCCGCGCGGGTTCGGAAGAAAGATCTGTGTCGGGCACTGCTCGATGATCGTGTGGGCGATCGGCGAGACGATGGCATCGCGCGGGCTCTGGGTCGCAAACAGCATGAGACCGTTCTGCTTGCGGATCGTCTTGAGTTTGTTCTGGGCGAGATCACGAAAGCCTTCGTCCTGCAGCGCCTTCCAGAACTCGTCGATGACAATGATGATGCGACGCCCGTCGATCAGCTGCTCGATCCGATAGAACAGGTAGGCCATCAACGGCGTGCGGATCTCCTCATTGTCGAGGAAATCGGTCATGTCGTAGCCGATGAACCTGGCGCCGATGCCGATATCGTCAGCCTCGTTGTCGAATACCCAGCCGAGCGGGCCGCCCTTTTCCCATCGTCGGAGACGTGCGGCAATGCCCTCGGGATCGGTGTTGTTGAGGAAGGTGCGCAGGGCGCCGATGGAGCGACGCTCCACCGGCAGGTCCGCCACCCCGTCGACCGCCGAGGTGATGTCGCGCAACTCGGTGATCGACAATTCGCCAGATCCGGATCGGACCAGCTTGGCGATCCAACCGGTGAGGAATACTTTGTTTTCCGCAGTGAATTCCAGTGCTTTCACCGGCGCGCAGCCGGTGGCGACACCATTCTTCAGCGGCAGATAGGTGCCGCCGGCCGCCCGCACGAAGAGATCGGCGCCACGGTCCTTGTCGAAGAAGACCATATGCGGGTCATGCTTTTCGAGCTGGGACAGCATGAAATTCAAGAGCACCGTCTTGCCGGCACCCGACGGACCGCAGACGAAACTGTTGCCGAGATCGCCGTGATGAAAGTTGAAATAGAAGGGCGAGCCGGACGCGGTCTTGAGCATGGCGACCGCCGGTCCCCACTCGTTGCCGTCCTTCTTGCCCGCCGGATAGGAATGATAGGGAGCAAGGGCTGCGAAGTTGCGCGACGTGATCGCTCCCGAGCGCGCCCGGTAGCGGAAATTGCCCGGCACTTGCGCCCACCAGGCAGCCTCGAGCCCAAGATCCTCGCGGGCGACGACCGCGCCGCCGCTGGTGAGATAGGCCCGCGCTTTCGCCATGTGATCAGTCAGTTCCTTGACCGAGGGCGCGAAGACGGCAAGCGCAAGATGATGTTCCCCGAGAACGAAGCGATTGGATTCGAGATCGTCCATCGCCTCGCCGAGTTCCTCGATCTGTGAGGCCGCCTTGTCGCCGGCGCTGACCATCTGGTTCTGCTTGCGGCCCATGATCGTGCGGGCATCGGCCTTTGAGGTGAAAGCGAAGGACTGCGTCAGGATAAGCTCGAAAGGTGCGGTCAAGATAGCGTCGAGCATGCCGCTGCGCGTCGTCGCCGGATATTCCTTGAAGCCGAACATGCCGGCATAGCGGCTGTCGGCCTCGTGACGGATCTCGACGGTCTCGCGCCCGAAAATGACCCGGTCGGAATAGATTGCCGAGGAAATTCGTCCCTCCGTCAATGGGATCGGCTCCCGCCGGCCGCCGACGATCTGGTGGAGCACTTCGCTCGGCTCGGAGAACAGGATCCCGTCCTGTTCGTGGAGGGTGAGCAGCCGCGGCTCGAAGCGCTTCAGGCCGGCGACGACATCCGCCACGCGGTCACGCAGATGCTTCAGGGCCTGCCCGTCGAGCTCGGTATCGGATCGGCGGGCCTTGCGCAGCCGGGAGAGAAGCTTGGCCGCCTTTTCGGCAGGATCCCGGCCGGGATGCCAGACAAGGGTGAGGTAAAGATCGTTGCGAAACAGATCTTCCCTCACCATGCGCTCGCGGTATCGCGCGTTCAGACCGTCGGAGAAGGGATTGGCGAAGCGTCCCTCGGGATAAGCATTGTCGCGGCGGCGCACCAGATGCGTCCAGAGCGCCAGCCGCTCGTCAGCGATATTGCGATAGAGCGTGTTCAGGCTGCGGTGCAGGTCGTTGAGGTCCCTGACGTCCGAAGTTTCGAAGGAAACGCCGTCGAGAGCGATCATCGTCATCAACGCTCGGGATTCGAGCGCAATGGTCGTCTCGTCGACATGCCTGACATAGGGGATGAAGGTTTCCGGCCCGAGCTCGCGCGACCGGAGCGTCGCAATGTTAGACAAAGCTGAGATCCCTTTCGTCATAACGTCGGGTGAGCGTCAGAGGCGAGAGCGTGGCGCCGCCCCAATAGGCGGCATTGCGGGAGCGGCCACGGGTTTCGATCCACGCAATCAGGATCCGAAACATGTTGTGGTCGTGCTTGACGAGCGCCCGGAACACGACGTGGAAGACGACGCCGATCAGCGCATAGGCGATCGACCCCGCTGTGATGTAGAGAATGGTCGTCAGCATGATGTTGACGCCCATCGCCTCCATCGTCACGCCTGCGATCGTCGCCGGGCGGGTGCAGGCGAGGAACAGGATGTCTTCTTCGAGGCTGGGAGCGTTTGCCATGCCCGTCAGCCTCCGACGATGGTGTTGACCAGCTCGGTGGCGCCAAAAATGCCGCCGATCCCGATAATCCAGAAGCCGGCCCGCCTCAAATCCATGTAGCCAAACATCCAGGCAATGCAGATGATGATGACGGCGATGACCGCCAGCAGACGGGCGATATTGCCGGTCAGCATGTCGACGATGTTCTGCAGCACGGTTTCGATGCCGGCGGCCTGGGCGAAGGCCGGCTCGACCAGGCAGATGACAATGGCGGCCGCCATCAGCGTGGATGCGGCAAAGGGGCGAAGGCTGGCTTTGGAGATCATTCACTTTGCTCCGATCAATCATTCTGGAAAACGAGAACCGTGGATCGCCGCCCTGAGCTGAAAACATCCCAGGATGCGGCCTCAGCGGTTTGGGAGGATTGTTTCGCAAGCGCCGGCGGCGCCTCATCTTGCGTCGGCACGCCAGACCCGGCCTGGTCACCTCGTTCGCCGATGGTGAGCGAGGCAAGCGTCGGCGATAACTGCTTTACTTCCTGGCGTACCTGCTCGTCATATTTGACCATGGCGCCGAGGGATCGATCATCGCGGCCATAATAGGACTGGAGCATCACCCTTTCGGCCTGAGCCGGATCCCCCGCGCGTAATGCGGCGCGGTAGTATCCGTCGAGAAGCGTAGCCGTGGCCTTGAGGTTCATGCAGGGATCGAAGGCGTCGGCGACGGATAGCTTCAATTTTTGAAGCGCCTCTATCGCGATACCGCCGAGCCCGATCTGAATATCCTGGTGATCGGCAATCAGAGACGTCGTGACCTCGATCGCCTCCGCCTTCGATGCGGGTTGAGCAGCGAGTGGTGGGCCGCTGTTGATGCGGATGGCGAAGGGCTGAAACCGGCTCTCAAGGCTGACAATGCCGGCCAGCGTCTCCACCTGAACCATCGGCGCGCAGGTTTGCGCGATTTCGACGAATGCAGCACCCATCGGTCAATACCAAACGCGCTGTTTACCGGCGCCGTCGATGGTGACATCGACATAGTGCGGCTGCGATCGCACATTCGGGCGCGTTGTCGGATAGCCGATGCACTGGCGGTGCCCGTCCACGCGCTGCCAATGTGGCGACAGGACCGAATTGTCGCGGGAAGTATAGTCGTTCCCATCCCAGCAGAGGCTGTTGCTCACCGGCTGCGGCGATGTCGATACGCAGGTTGCTTGCCGACCGCCGCGACCGCTATCAGTCGTGAGCTTGTACCCCGCATCGCAATAATAGGGTTCATAGCCAGGCCGCGAACTCTGAAAACCGACGCCGCTACAGGTCGGGAATGAGTGCCCCTCGGCAAGCTCCCGCCACAGCTTCTGGATCGGCGGCCGGCATTCTGCATATTGCGTCGGCCCGCCGGGATTGGAAAGGCATAGAATAACCTGGCATCCCCAATCCTCGGCCCGCGCTTTACTGCCGAAAATAAGATAGGGTGGCGCAACGAAGCAGACCGTAAGCAGTGAATTCAGGAGAAGGCTTTTCATGAACAGGATCCTTCGAGACGATGGCGCCCTATTGCGTTTCGGGAGACTCAATCTGCCTGCCCGCGTTTATACTGTCGTATATAACATAGTTAAATGACATGACAAGCGCGATTAAAACGCAATGGCACAACCTTGCCTTCTCGGGACTCATTCTCCATGAGATCCTCGACCATCCGCTGGAGGACGAGACCCCGCAGGCGAGGCTGAAGCAGATCGGCATGATGACGATCCTCTATACGATGACTCAGGCCCATCAGAAGCTAACCCTCTCTAATATAATTGAGATTACCGAGCTAACACGCAGCGGTGTGAAGGAGACGGTCGACCTTTTGGTAAAGCGGGGAATGCTGGTGGAGACGATGGGGAAGAACGCCATGGGCCGGGGGACGGCGCGGCAATTCGAGATCTCTCAGGACCTCCTGAGCAAGCTGAGCTCTTTCCGCGCCAGCCAGGAGGCGGGGTTAAACTGACTGATCTTCGGCTTTAATGGAGTGAGATGCGAATCATCCGCCAGCCCGATCGCATGGCTGCCGGTAGTCATCAGGGACGATCAGGCAACCCGTCCGCAGGCGGGTTGCAATCAAACAATGAAGAGTATCGGAGAAATCAGCATAGCGGCGCCGTGAGGCGGATTTCGGGAATTCTCGCCACGCTAAGGGCGGAACAAGGGCAGCCGCAGGAGCCTCAGCATAGCGGCCGTCAAGGGAGGCGGGACCGACTGCCCCCGCCCGTGCGTTCCCTATCTCCGTCGCCGCTCAGCATATGGAGCGCGTTGCGCACCGGCGAACTCGGCTGGAACATGACCTACCGGTGAGGGCGCCGATGGTTGGCTCTCCAGTGTCTATCCGGCATTACGCGCCAAGCGAAAACAGATTTCATGAACGGGTCCAACGCGTTTGGACGGAGAGATCGCTAATCCCAGGCAGGATCTGACGAAACAGGAAAGACGTTGTTTGCAGCTTTTATCCGACGGCGATAGTGACGGTGCTATCCATAGGAGACTGAAACTTATCCATTCAAACCGTCCGCCTCCATCTTTCCAATGCGCGCCAGCGGCTGCAGGCACCCGCTCGTGTTGAGGCCGCGGCCAAAGCTGTCAGCGCAAATTTATCAAAGCAATATTTTTTGCTAGTTCCAAATAGATCATCCGACGACCCGCTGTCATCAACGCTTCTCTCGATGCTACGCACGACGACTCGTTCGCGCGGGACATCGTTCTCGTTCGCCCTCGGCGGACGATGGCTTCCGCCATCGCGATGCTAAGGGAGGATCTGCCGGAGGAGGTTGCAAGCCTGCACAGTCGCGTGATTTTCAGCATCGACGGTCGAGGGGATGCGCTGGTTCTCACCACGGGCCGCATGACGACGCCGTCGGAATACTTCGCGCGTCACTTCAATATGCCGGTGAACACGCCCCACTAGCTGCGCGAGGTCAATGCCTGACGATTTTAGACGCCGGTTCGCGGGATAGGAGCTTGCGGCCGTCGGGTCGCGGCAGTGGGCGGCGTCCGGGTGGCTAAGAAGGAGACGGCTCACGCCGCCTCCTCCTCGTTGAGGTCCGGCTGCAAGTCATGCAGATAGTCGACCGCGCGCTGGGCATGAGCTGCCGCTGAAAAGATGGCACGCTTGTCGCTGCCGAGAACCTTGAGCCAGTCATCGAGATAGCTTGCATGGTCGGGGCGTGGTTCGAGCTCGGGGACGATACCAAGATCGGCGCAGAGAAAGCAGCTGCCGAGTTCGGCAATGAGCTCTTCGCGGGCGCGTTCGCTCCTGTCTTTCGCATAGCGGCTGAGATCCCGATCGAGCCTTCGCGGTGCAGCGGTCCAGTGCGTCATCTCGTGACTGAGAACGGCGACATAGGATGCATCGTCCCGGAAGGCGTCGAAGCACGGCATCTGGATGTAGTCACGGGCAGCAGCATAATAGGCCGCCGATCCTCCATGGCGGATCAGGGCGCCGGTATTGGCAAAGAAGCGGCCGGCAGCACCGATGCGGCTCATCCAATCCTGGTCAGGCGCGATGGAATGGGCAAGGCCATCAAGGCCGGTGATCTGGTCGGTGTTGAACACGGTGTAGGTTTTGAGGAAGGGGATGTCGCGTTCGATTTCGGCGCCTGTCTCCGTCGTCTCGGCGCGGATGAAAGAGCTGGCGAAGACGACGGTCGTGCCGGTTTCGCCCCTGCGGACGGCGCCGCCGAGCTCGATTGCCTGGCGAAACGTCATCCACCTTGGTGATGCAAAGCCGCGGGCGATGGCTTCAGACCAGAGGAGCAGAGCATTGATGCCGGTGTAGGGTTGGCCATTGTGGCGCAGTGGCCGGCTGACCTCGGCTGTCCAGCCTCCCGTCGTCCATGGCTTGGTCCATGGACGGACGCCCTGTTTGAGATCGGCGATGATCTTGGTGGTGATGCGGCTGTAGATATCGGATCGTTGATTGGATTGCTGCCTGTTCATCTCTGAACCTCCGTTCGAGGTCGCGGCCATCGCGACCTGCTACGGCGGTCCAAAAGCCAGGCTGCAAGTGCGGCCAGCACCCGCAGGGCCGCAACGAAGTGAAGGACGGCAAAGCCGTTGCGGGCAGCGCGAGCCTGGCAGGACCAAAAGCCGGGGCAGGACGGGATGCAGCAACACCACGGCGAGACAGGTTTGAAACCCAGGCAGAAATGAAAAATCCAGTCTATTACGCAAGGCGGGAGCGTCCGGGATGAATCGATGGACCCGAAGCGTGGCATCGACCTTGCGCGGCCGTTCCTCGTCGACGCAATGGAGAAGGTTAGCAACGAGAGTGCCATTTCGTCGAGGAAGCCAAGACCGCCGAGACCAAACTCGTAGTCTTCGCGCGCATGCATTCGACCCGTACCTCAGCCCCTACTTCGTCGCCAACCAGGACAAGATGCGGGTAGAGTTCGAGGATCCGTATATCCTCATCCACGAAAAGAAGCTATCGAACCTGCAGTCCTTGCTGCCGGTAAGTTGAGGTCTGATGGAGCATTCCAATCGGCCGACCGCCTTCAGCAAAGTAAGCCTCCGGTGAAGGCCGCAGGTCAGGCCGCTTGAGCGTTGACGGTCGGCGGCGTCCAATTCCACGGAAGCAACTGCTCCAGCCTGGTAATCGACGTATCAGCGATGCTGGCAAGAACGTCGGCCAGCCACACCTGCGGATCGATGTCGTTGAGTTTTGCCGTCATAATCAATGTGGCCATGAAGGCCGCACGATCTGCACCGCGGTCTGATCCGGCGAAGAGCCAGGATTTTCTGCCGAGCGCAAAGCCTCTGAGCGCTCGCTCTGCCGCATTATTCGTCAGGCAAATCCGGCC
>NZ_JAQJCJ010000028.1:0-56528 GCF_030182485.1 Rhizobium atlanticum | reverse complement strand
CGCCGGACATCACGATGTAGATCTCCTGGGCCTTGTTCTCACGGATCGGCATCGCAAAGCCACCGCACACCACATCGCCGAGCACGTCATAGGAGACGTAGTCGACATCGTCATATGCACCGTTCTCTTCAAGGAAATTGATCGAGGTGATGACGCCGCGCCCGGCGCAGCCGACGCCCGGTTCCGGACCGCCGGACTCCACGCACTTGATGCCTTTGTAGCCGGCCTTGAGCACGTCCTCGAGCTCAAGGTCTTCCACCGAACCTTCCTGCGCTGCCAGATGCAGAACCGTGTCCTGCGCTTTGGCGTTCAGGATCAGCCGGGTGGAGTCGGCTTTCGGGTCGCATCCGACGATCAGGATCTTCTGCCCGAGGTCGACAAGCGCTGCGAGCGTATTTTGGGAGGTGGTGGACTTGCCGATCCCCCCTTTGCCGTAAAATGCGATTTGACGCAAATCTGACATATCGCCTTCCTTCTTTCGTTCCATCCATCGCTGAGTAAAAGGCCGGCAGCTCGCGCCGCCTCGCATGGCAATCTTCAAAACCCGTGCCATGTGGGCCGATCGAGCCAAAGGAAAGATCTTTTTGTTGGGTTTCAGAAAGTTACTCCGAACCACCACAGGAAACTGCCAAACAAACCTAATGTCGCCGATCAGACAAAGCCGACAGACGGTGTCGTGATGGCATCACTTGCACCGCTAGGTCGACCGCGACTATCAGCAGGACAACGGATCCGAAAACTGGAGACAATCGCACCCAGCTCCCAATCGAAAAATGTTGAAGCTTTCGATCCTGACCTGCCGCTGACGGCGATTAGAGCCTCGGCGGTCTTGAACCGCTCCCAAACGTTGGACCACCGGATGCTAGAGTTTTCCGGCTTATTCAGGGAGGCGGGCTGGTTGCGCCTCCCGAATTCACCAACGAGATCGGCGCCTTGTTGCCGATCGCACCATGAGGTCTTTCCTCATTGTAGTATCTACGCCAATCCTCCATCTTTTCGCGGGCATCCGCAAGGGTCAGGAACCAATGCTGGTTCAGGCATTCTGCACGGAAGCGGCCATTGAACGCTTCGATGAAAGCATTACCAGTCGGCTTGCCGGGGCGTGAGAAGTCCAACGTCACGCCCTTGGAATAGGCCCACAGGTCCAAGTCGCGCGACACGAACTCGGTCCCTTGGTCGACACGGATCGTTTTCGGATAGCCGGCTTTTTGGCACACCCGTTCAAGGGTTTGCACAACGTCTTCGCCTCTATAGCTATGACGTGGATCAAGCACCGGCACGTAGCGCGAAAAGGTGTCGACCACCGTCAGCACGCGCAGTTTCTTACCCGTTGCGAGTTGGTCGTGAACGAAGTCCATCGCCCAGACGTCGTTGGGTCCGACGGCCATGTGCCGATCCTCGCGAAGCTGGGCTTTTACCCTCCGCTTCGGTGTCTTGTTCCGCAACTGTAGCCCCAAGTCCCTGTAAATGCGGTAGGTTCGCTTGATGTTGGTGCCCCAACCCTCGCGTTCCAAAAGCACATGCACGCGACGATAGCCGTAGCGCACCCGCGTCTCAGAGCCCGATTCAAAAGTTCATTCGTATATCCGTTATCTTGCGATGCGCCTTGTGAGCATTCTGATTGAAGCGATTTGCGCCCATGCGGTTGCGCTTTCGATCGATTTCTCCCAATCCTTGGCGAGACGGCGGCAGCGTCCAAGCCAGGCGAAAGTTCTTTCCACCACCCATCTCTTGGGCAGGACGACGAAGCCCTTGGCGTGATCCGAACGCTTGACCATTTCGATCGTCCAGTCACCATGGCCGCACATTGCTCGCCTCAACTTGGCTCCGGCGTAGCCACCATCGGCGAAGATGTGGCGCAGCCACGGAAAACGGCGGCGGATCGCCTTGAGGACATGGGGTGCGCCGTCGCTACGCTTTGGCTGTCGATAATCCCTGCCGTCGGTTGCGCCTCCCGTCCCTCGATTTCCCGCGCCGCCATCACCAGAAGCTGGTTGATGCTCTGCCACAGTCCGATCGCGCGCCAAGCATAAAAATAACCGCGCACTGTCGAAACCGGCGGAAAATCGCCCGGCAGCATGCGCCATTGGCAGCCGCTCGAGGCGATATAGAGGATCGCCTCCACGACCGAGCGCATATTCGTCGTCCGACGCCGCCCGCCACGACGCGCTGGCGGGATCAGCGGTTTGATCAACGCCCATTCCAGGTCCTTCAAATCACTTGGAAAACGAAGCACGTCTCGGTTATGCTCACGGCGAGCGATAGCAGTCCAGCTCATCGAAACCCCATTTGATTTAGCACCAATAGGGAATCACAACTGCCTGTTATCGCTCAACTTCTTTTAAATCGGGCTCTTAGGCAATTTCGGCGGAGGGCGGATTATCAAATATACCGGGCATTACCACTTGGTGTATTCTGCGTGCTTCGCGGTTATACTAGCCATATTTGTTGTATCAATACTTATGCCATCGGATACGACCGAGTCTAATACCGGAGAAAAGATCGCTTAACCGCCCGAATCATTTCAAAAATATTACAGATAGTGGAGGAAGCCCGTGGGCTTACGTGTAATCGCGTGTTCTGCTCCCCAGTTTTCTCACGGCGAGGCGGGCGAAATGGCATTATCAAGCGCCGATCCGGCAAGCCTCTACAATGCCTGCAGATATGCTGCGTCACTGGCATCCAAGGCGGAAGGTGCATGGGGCGAAAGCAATTGGCGCGGCACCAGGAGTGACAGGCGACAATCAACGCTTCTGCTATCTGACATGGACGATGTGCAGCGAAGGCTAACGCCGCTATTAGTCCGGGTCCGGCCCAATTTAGTTCTCATAGGAGCGATGTCGATATGCTTCCGCGGTGCGATTGAGACAGCGAAATACATCAGAGAGTTTCTAGGCGATGACGTTTGTATCGTTCTTGGCGGTCGCCACGCCACCGAAACAATATATCGGGATGACGAAAATCGTGTAAGACATCATCTAGCGTCCCCTCTGCGGCTAATTGCTGACGGAAAAGTTTCCAGCTGTTTCGACATCGTGCTCTCCGGAGATGGTGAACACTTTATCGCGGAAATTGGGTGCGTCGTAGCTTCCTTGGAAGCAAGAGGTTTTTCGCCAAGGCAGGCGAAATTCTCATTGGGCCACCTGACGACCACCCCGGGGCACTGGATCGCCGGCACAATCATGGACGATCAGGTCCACACTGTGTGCTCTTCGGGCATGCCGCTCGATTATAATGGGATGCCATCCCCAGCCGAAATGTTCGGAATTACAACGAGCTTTGACGTGTTTGGTGGCGCGCCTACCGCGCACGTCTTCAGCGACATCGGGCGTGGCTGTATCTATGATTGTATCTTCTGCAGTGAGAGGATCAGCGTTGTCGGGCCTCCTCGACAGTTCAAGATAAGCCCCCACCGGTTATGCGGCCAACTCGCAGCAGCCCGCCGCGTAGTCAAGGCAGATTACGGCGAAAACTTTCCTGTCTCGGCGTTCATTGAAGACTCAACTCTTCTTGGATGGAATTCGGCCCTCGTAGCCCAGTTTGAAAAGGTATTCGACCCACTCGAAAATCCTGTGCGGCTTGGCGGACAAGCGACCATTGACCAAATTGTCAATAACCCAGCCCTTGCACGAAGACTAGGCCGCATGGGCCTGGAATATCTTTTCATCGGGGTCGAGACACCGCGCCCAGAACTTGTTGGAGGTCTTCACAAGAACATCGCCACCAAGAAGGGTTCGTGGATGGAACGCGGGGACAAAGCAGTTGAGATCTTGTCCGAAGCCGGAATCAAGGTTGGGGTATCCCTCCTATTTGGCATGGGCGAGGGAGCTGCTGAAAGGCAGCAATTGTTTTCGGCCTTAGAAAGCTGGCGGAAAACGGGCTCTCTGATCACAATCAGCATGAACTGGGCCGTCCAACACCCTTTGAGAAACACGGTTCAGGGGAATGAATATACCTATTTGGATTGGGCGGTGTCGCCCGGTCCCATGCTGTCGTTGTTAAGGAATTTTGGCGAGTCCTCTGAGATCTATCCAATTGCCGGCGGTACAAGCCCAGACGAAGCCTCCGTAAAGGATATTCTCCAAGCCACCACGGAGATCATGGCTATGCCGCCTGCACACCCAATGCAAAAGCAAGAAGCGGATCATGTCCCAGGACGTGGTGTAGCTTAGACGACCACGGCTCATCCCAGCCGGATGAGTGTCAGCTTGCTGCTGGCAGGCTGATGAGGGGATCATCGCTCATTGTGGCGATTGTCTCAAGTGTCATGTAGCGGGATCGCTGGACGGCCCATTCATCGTTCTGTTCGAGCAGCAGCGCACCGACCAGGCGCACGATGGCGTCGTCGTTGGGGAAGATGCCGACGACCTCTGTCCGCCGCTTGATCTCGCCGTTCAATCGCTCAATCGGGTTGGTCGAGTGAAGTTTGGCCCAATGCTGCTTGGGACATGTAGGCGAGCACGTCTTGCTCGGCGCTGTCCATAAGACTGGCGAGCTTCGGTACCTTTGGCCTGATCTGGTCGGCGACGTTGCGCCACTGAGTGCTTGCCGCCTCCGGCGTGTCCTGAGCGAAGGCCGTGGCAATGAAGGCGGAGAAAACTCGGCGTCCGCTCTTTCCAGCATGGGCCAAGGTATTGCGCATGAAGTGGACCCTGCAGCGCTGCCAGGTGGCGGAGAGCACCTTCGATACTGCGGCCTTGATGCCCTCATGCGCATCGGAGACAACGAGCTTCACGCCACGCAGACCCCGCCTGGTCAGCTTTCGAAGAAACTCCGTCCAGGTCGCCTCGGCCTCGGACGTGCCGAGCACCTCGCGTCGACCGTCGGTGTTGACGCCGACGGCGATGATTACGGCGACGGAGACAATACGACCACCGCGCCGAACCTTGAGGGAGGTCGCATCGATCCACAGGTAGGGCCATTCTCCTTCGATGGGCCTGTCGAGGAAGACCTTCACCTTCTCATCGATTTCTTCGCACAGCCGGGATACCTGGCTTTTGGAGATGCCGCTCATGCCCATGGCCTTGACGAGGTCATCGACGGATCGGGTCGAAACGCCTTGGATATAGGCTTCTTCGATGACCGCAGTCAGGGCCTTCTCGGCCATCCGGCGTGGTTCGAGAAAGCTCGGGAAATAGCTGCCTGTGCGAAGCTTGGGAATGCGCAGCTCGACGGTGCCCGCCCGTGTCTCCCAATCCCGGTCGCGATAGCCGTTACGCTGGGCCAGTCGGAAGCCATTCTTCTCGCCATAGCCCGCGCCGGTCTTCGTGCCGACCTCCAGCGCCATCAGCTTCTCGGCAGTAAAGCCGATCATCTCGCGCAGCAAATCGGCATCGGCGCTCTTCTCAACGAGTGAGCGCAGGTTCATCATGTCGTCGGTCATCGGTGGTGTCCCTCAGGTTGGCTCAAGCAACCCGACCCTACCGGAAATCACCGATGGCTATGAAATCCAGTTACACCACTCCATTGGACACGATCAAGAAGCGGAGCATATATATGCTGAACGGAGCGCCTAAAGGCGGAATAAATTACCCTAGCTCAGACCGAGTATGCGCCGGAACCCATCTCTTTATCGATATGTGGGATGCAGAAAATACGGGAAATGCTGAAGCGATTGAGGCGGCGGTAGCGCAAGCCGTTCATGACTGCCGCGCAACGATGTTGGAATCGAGTTATAGAAAATATAGCGAAGATGGGGGCGTCACGGGCTTCGCAATTCTCGCTGAATCGCACATTTGCGTAAATACCTGGCACGAAGAACGCATGGTCGCGATAGACGTATTTTTTTGTGGTTCGCTAGACCCGTACGCGAGTATCACCGCGTTGCGCGACGTATTTCGTCCATCCCGGATCGATATTAGCGAGCACAAGCGTCTTCTTGGAACAAGAATAACGCATCCAAATATTGTGGAAGCGCTTTAGCCGAAAGTATTCTCCGAAATCGAGGCGGAACATGTCTAGACAAATCGTTTTCGTGCGCGAAAAATACCCTTCTGAATTCCGCACTATGATCGTGCCGAATGAAGTGCCGTACTACACAGAAAAGGGCTTTGAGGTATTCGTCGAGCTTGGTATCGGCGAAAAAATTGGCTTTGCGGAACCAGCCGGATGTCCTAAAGCGCCGGCGTGTCTGGTTCGACGGCCAACTGAATCTCGATCCAGAACAGCTGATCTTCATCGACGAAAGTGTGCTGCAGAGGCACGGAAGGAGTTCAGTATGAGCTAACCCCGTAACGTGAAGCTGCGTGAATGATGGAGGATGGCCCTCCGGGATCGGCTTTCAGGAGCGGGTCTCAAACCAGTCCGAGCTGCTGCGGTAAAGAGCCGTGGTGGCTGGGGCTTACTTTCCGCCGCCGGTGCGCGTCGTCTCCATTCCAAAGAAGACCGGAGGCGAAAGGGTTTTGGGTGTGCCGACGGTCAGTGATCGGATCGCTCAGATGGTGGTCAAGCAGATGATTGAGCCGGATTTAGAGCCGCTCTTCTTGCCAGACTCCTATGGCTACAGGCCGATGAAGTCGGCTTTGGATGCCGTTGGGGTAACGCGTCAGCGGTGCTGGAAGTACGATTGGGTTCTGGAATTCGACATCAAAGGGCTGTTCGACAATCTTCCGCATGATCTCTTTAATCGAAACCCCATTTTGTCGTCGAACGCTCGTTGCGTGATCGCCCTTGATGAGAAACCCTTTTAGCCAGTTCCAACGCCGCGGCCGGACATGGGGCAACCATTGCCCGATTGACCCCAGTCTCCAACTTAAGTGGCTCAGCTCTCTTCAATGAGGCCACAGCTAGCAAGGGCAGAGACGAAATCGTGAACGTCGCATTTGGTGACGTCATACCGTTCTGATTTAAGCTCGCTCAGTATCCTTGGTAGTGTATGCTCGCCGTCCAGTTTCGAAACCAAACCGGCGACCCAAGGCGGAGGAGATTGGATGATCTTTCTTGATTTCTGGGATTCCTTCCAATTCGAGCCTTTCATTTGGCCCAACCCATCGCTGGCGATTTTCCAGCTTGTCAAGAAGTATAAGGCGGCTTCGGGAGGCCCATACGGTCGTATGAAGCCCCACTTCACCATTACGGTCGACTCGGCGCCCATTGCTGATAAACAAAACTCCAATCTCTCGGCATGTGGTAGATCCAAAAATCGTGCCAGCTGCAAAAAGAGCCTAGGAAAAGTTTTCCTATTTGCTCGGAGCCTAAATGCAACTGCATCAACAGCGCCCGAACAATATCGCGTCGCGTTTCAACAAATCGGCAGCGCCGCATGCGCGCCAATCAACCGCAGACGAGGGAGAAAACTCCGAGCAGCTCCGGCAGTGTTCTGGTAAGCGCGTCGCCGTGTTCCGCAAAGCGGCGCACAACGGCAGCGCCTATGCAGTCCGCCCCGCCATGACAAGCGCAATGCGCGCAGTGGAGTGCTCGGCAGGAGGGAAGAGTTCGGCTCGTGGCGTCCCGGGCATGGCGGGTGCGCCTACCCCGGTTACTAAACGATCTCCAGCCACCGTCGACGGTCACCACAGACCCGGTGACGCTTGCGCGCTGGCGAGAAAGCGCACCGCTCGGGCAATTTTGTCTGGACGCGCCACGCGACCCATTGGCACCCGGCTGCGCACCGCGGTGAGGTCTATCTTGCCCGCGCGTTCAAGTTCCGAAACCATCGGCATGCGCACGTAAAAGTTCCCTGACCAACGTTGACGATCTCGAGGCTGAATCCTGATCGATCAAGTCTCACTTTCACCCTCTTGAAGGAATGCAGTCTTCCTAAATGCGTAGACGGGG
Organism: Rhizobium atlanticum; assembly: GCF_030182485.1. Classification (NCBI taxonomy): domain Bacteria; kingdom Pseudomonadati; phylum Pseudomonadota; class Alphaproteobacteria; order Hyphomicrobiales; family Rhizobiaceae; genus Rhizobium; species Rhizobium atlanticum. The sequence continues at coordinate 48,752 of NZ_JAQJCJ010000028.1, read as the reverse complement.
TCATCGGGACATGATGCTCCGATCGGCTGCCGGTGGCCGAACTGCTCAGTCTCGGATGCCGCGGCCAAGATCTGCTCCTCGACTAGATCATAGACCACCGTCCGTTCGGCAATTCTCCAATCCCCTCCCTTTTTCAGGAACAGATCGCAATAGCGGCCGCAGATCAGGGCCTGACTTAGCGTTCCGGCCTTGTTCGGTGCGCGTTGCAGTGCGGCGAAGTAACTTTCGACGGCGGCTTTTTCCGGGCTGCTGAACTCAATCAGAATGTTCGTGATTTGATGGATGTTGCGCGGTCCCGTCTTGAAGACACCAAGGGCGAACTCGATGAAGCCCTCGGCCGAACCGGAATAGGTCCCGTGATTGTCACGTGCATCGGGCCAGTAGGAACTGCGCAGCGCCCTTTCATCGGCGCGGTCTATCCCGCGGCAATACCGATAGAGGCAGTCGCGGAGCGCCTCGCGGTCGAGCAATTCGGTAATTTTTTTTGTGTTTCATCGCTTGTCGCACATCTGATATTGGGGCGCTTACCCATCCAGTGACGCAGCCAGCTTTCAACTGCTCGGCTGACGTAAGGAAAAACCCTCCCTCTGCTTAGGCATGCATGTAAACAACTGCCCTTAGAAGTAGACATCAATGGGAGAGCTGCGGGTAAGGTGTTTGGACAGCGACGGCGCCGTCATGCACCAGTTGCGTTGCGTTTCAACCCCCACAATGTTGGTTGAACAAAAGGCGATCGAGCAACGCATCCGAAACGCAATCTATCTCCAGCGCACGTTCAGGGCAGGATCGAGCGCCTCGCGACGCGAACAGTTCGTCCCTCTCCTCGACATCGATTGCACCGGGCAGTATGTATCCCTCGTCGTCAAGATTGAATATTTCGGGCGCTTGGGCCCAGCATCTTGCATGACCTTGGCATTTGGAAGTGTGCACTATGACGCGCATACGGTACTCCATGTCTTTCCTCCTCTCAATTATCAGGACCAGTCCAGGATCAGATTCTCTATTCCAAACACGTGGCCCCCATAGGTGATGGGCGCCGTACCATCCTTGATACGGAAGTCAGGGATGCGCGACAGCCACTCCTCCAGGCCGATGACGATCTCTCGCCGGGCAAGGTGTGATCCAAGACAGCGATGGGGACCGTACGCAAAAGCGGTGTGGCGATTGTCTTCTCGTGCCAAATCGATCGTGTTCGGATTTTCGAATTCCACCGGATCACGATTGGCAATCATCGTGGCGCAGGAAATGTAGTCCCCCTTACGGATCGGCGCGCCTTCGAAATTGATATCTTTCGTCGCCACACGGATCATCTGCACGGTCGAATAGGCGCGAAGCAGTTCTTCGGCTGCGAGCACAATTCGATCCGGTTTGCTCCGCAGCAATTCCTGTTCTGTCGGATTGCGCGCGAGATAGGCCAGGTCAAAGCCGATCGCCGTTGCCACGGTGTCCAGTCCCGCGACGAATAGAAGCACGCCTATTCCATGGATTTCCTGGTCTCTCAACAGGCGGCCGTCGACCTTTGCCTGCACGACGAAGGTCATGAAATCGTCGGCCGGTTCTTTGCGGCGCATCGCTGCAAGTTCATCGATGAACGCCAAAATTGTTCGGGCGGCTGCGGTTCGTCTGATGCCGTCGCCGTGGAGCAGGTCCTTCCCCCAGCCCACGAATGTATTGAGGCGCTCATCGGATAAGCCGAGCAAACGGAGGAAGATACTAACCGCAAAAGGAAAGGCGAAGTCCGTCAAGATGTCGCAGCTTGTGCTCGACGCGGAAATCTTGGAAATCAACGCAATCGCCCGATCACGGACCGCCGGTTCAAGCTCCATTATCCGCCTGGGCGAAAGCAGCGGATTGAGAAGTGAGCGAAACACGCTGTGAGCCGGGGGGTCGAGTTCAAGCGGGATCAGCGGCCAGTTTTCGCCAAGCGCCGAGGCGAAAAGGCTCCGATGGCTGGAAAAGGTTCCGGTGTCCTGCAGCAATTTGCGTTGGTCCTGAGCGCGAACGATGACCCAGGTACCTCGGCCATCGCGCGTATTGCAGGGAGAATAAAAGATTCTCGGTCCATTATGGAGGCAAGCGACAGCTGCGTGCGGATCCCCATTTGGCATGCGCTCCATGCCGGGCGACGTGAACAGGCTGAAGTCCTTCACCATTTCGGGAGGGACATGTTCTGGAACCCTAATGGTAGCCACTGCTTTTCTCCTGTCATCAAAGCCCCTTCGCCGAGAACGAATTCTCCTCGGAGAGGGAGCGAGCAAAATCGTTGAGCGCCAGATTTCCAATCTCAGCAGCGCGAGGCGCCAATGACATGCGATGCAGCGATCAGATCGCCGTGCGGCTCGAAATCCACGCTGCTTTGTTGGCCGAAGTCGAAATTTCTTGGATGCCTCGCCCGCCCTTCCGGTCGACATCGGATTTTCACGGGTACCTCTCTTCCGGTAAATGCGTTCTGAGCACAGATGCATTTTGATTTCCTCCGCTCCATGGCGGTCACCAAAGAAACCGGCCGACAGTCCTTGCCGCCCCGCAAGAAGAACTTCAAAGTTCATGCCAATTTGATTGATTTGGCCGGAAAGAAATTTTTCAATTGCCTTTCAGCGCTTTGGCTCAAGGCAGAACAAAGATTGGCTGATCAAGGCCGTGTCGCGCATCTAACAAAACCCGACATCAGGTGCCGGATGCCATCTATTCAGGTGCGACTTTTTCCCAGCCACCACAGCCGGGGGCCAGAGACAGCGCGACGAGCAACGAATGTCCTGATGTACTGCGATGCAGTGGGATAGCTTGAGGGTGGGTAGCTTTGAATTGTGGCATCGAGCTAGCGGCGGAATTCCGGGAAAAGCTCGAAGCGTGCTACTCCTTTGTCCTGAATGTCAGTTCTACCAGCCCGACGACACCACCCTAAGAGTCGGCGGCAATCTGCCGATTGGGTGTTGTCTGACAGCAATGGATATGGTGGCCTACCGTCCGCCGAGACGGAAGGCGATGGCCGCAGAAAGCCCGCTCAAGCGGCGGGCCGAAAATGCCGTCCGAAACAAATCCACAAAACTGCCCTGCCTGGCACGGCAAGAGCGTGGGTACGGAGATTTGATCTGGATCAAATCGCAATCCTGATGAAATTGATAGCCATCAAAGACGCGCTGGAAGAAATAGGGATAGCCGAAGTCGCAACGGCCGCGTGGTCGTCTCGGGCATGTCCGGCATAGGCGGTTTTCGAAGGGATCAGGACATGGACGTCGCACGCGGTGAGGTTCTCGTGATTAGCACTTCCGTCGCTTGCCGTTCCTGCCAGGCGCGGCACGGCGTCGTTTGCGGCGCCTTGTCGGCTGGCCAGCTTAGCGAACTTGGCCGCCACTCGCTGCGCCGCAAGGTCGACGCAGGCTGCGAGATCATTGCACAAGGATCGGAAAACTCTTTCTATTCGAACATCACGCGCGGCGTGGTGAAGCTCTGCAAGGTGATGTCGGACGGGCGCCAGCAGATCGTTGGCCTGCAATTCGCCCCCGATTTCGTCGGCCGCCCCTTCGTGCGCGAAAGCACGCTGTCGGCCGAGGCCGCGACCGATGCGGAGATCTGCGTGTTCCCCCGCAATTTGCTCGAACGCATGATATTGGAGACTAGGGAATTGCAGCGTAGCCTGCACGCTCAGGCGCTGAACGAGCTGGATGCCGCGCGCGAATGGATGCTGACGCTCGGCCGGCGGACCGCCGAGGAGAAGGTCGCAAGCCTGCTCCACCTCATTGCCGCCCACGCCGAGACGGCGACGAGCACTGCCTTCGATCTGCCGCTATCGCGTGCCGAGATTGCCGACTTTCTCGGGCTGACGATCGAAACCGTCAGCCGCCAGTTGACCCGGCTTCGCAAAGAGGGCGTCATCCGCATCGAGAACATCCGGCATATCACCGTGCCCGACATGGATGCGCTCGCAAAGAAAATCAGCGGGTAATTGCCACCCGCGTATCGCCAGCGTAAAGAACTAGGCGGCATTGTCGGGATGCAGACGGACGTGCCGGGCGCTACCACATCGAGCATTCCGGGCGAGAAAACTTCTAGTCCCGGAGCCGCCGGCTTGCAGCTCGGGATAGCCGCCGGGCAGGTGGGTGGCGTCGCCATCGGCGCCGGGCGCCCAGCACGTCGCCAGCGAGCTGAGCGGTGAGTGGTGAATGGAACAAAATATCAGCTCCGCGGCGACGTCAGCCGAGCAACAAATGCTCGTAGGCCAAAGGCTACATAGCGCGACCCGGGTGCCGGTCGGCATCAGCCGATCGATATTGGCGGCTGCGAGCTCTTCACGCCCCCAACCTGCGGATATCCGCCATCGTCGTCTTCTGTGACGAAATTATCGGAGCCGTTTGCGTTTCACCATTTTTCGATGCGCGGTCCGAGCCTGGCGCCCCCTTTTGTCGGACCTCAAACTTTCTTGTGCAGTTTCAAACAAGAAAACGTGCGCGGGTAGACATACGCACGAGCAGAACCTCAAGCCCCGTGACCCGCGCCTTCCCGCCGCGACCGGACTGGCGGGCAGTATGCTAAGGTTCTAAAAGGCGACAGAGAAACCTTGATCGAGATGCGGTCGGAAGTAGCCGAAACAGCGCCCGGCCGTCAGCGCGGCACAACGGCTTCACAATTCGCTCGCCCGCACGAGCAGCGCACGAGTGCGGCGACGAAGGCCCTGTGCTGACCGCAAGTCCATCTCCTTCAGGCCAAATGGCATGACGCTTGCTTGCCCTGGCGTGTGGGCCGAGGTCGGATTCGTGTTAGCCGTGACTGAGAGGCCGCAAATAAATTTTCCTAGAGGAGCTTCATTGATGACCATGGAAAAGCAGGTCCCTATTGTCACCTTTCGCACGCGGGTTCGCGACGAGTCTATATCCGGTCCCAACCCCTACCGCTGGGAAGACAAGACGACCGACGACTATTTCAGCGGTAAGCGGGTAATCCTTTTTTCGCTGCCGGGCGCCTTCACGCCAATCTGCTCCACCTTCCAACTGCCTGATTTCGAAAGTCTTTATGTCGAGTTTAAGAAGAATGGCATTGACGACATCTACTGTCTCTCCGTCAACGATGCCTTCGTCATGAATGCTTGGGGCAAGTCTCAGGGGTTGAAAAATGTCAAGCTTATCCCGGACGGTTCGGGAGAATTCACTCGGAAAATGGGTATGCTCGTCGCCAAGGACAATCTCGGTTTCGGTCTGCGCTCCTGGCGCTACGCTGCCGTGATCAATAATGGCGTCGTGGAGGGGTGGTTCGAGGAAGAAGGCTTTGGCGACAACTGCGCGACCGATCCGTATGGCGTTTCTTCGCCGCAAAACATTTTGAAATGCCTTAAGGCCCCAGCCTTCGTATGAGCATTGAAGCCAACGACCAGCAGCTACGACTTGTCGTGCACACCTGCGCCGAATGATAGGAGTTTTGCTCGAACCATGAAGTCCTTTACAAGCCTTCATCAGCGTCAGCAGCAATCGCTGGTTATTACGCCCCAGCTCATCGCGTCTATTCGCTTGCTGCAGCTGGCGCACACCGAACTGAATCAGTTCGTGGAACAGGAAATCGAGAAGAACCCATTTCTCGACCTGGCGTCGAATGACGGCGGGGCTTCTGGCGTATCGCCAACTGCGGCGGATGATCCAAATATCAGCGCACGCGAAGACCACGTTGATGGACCGGCCAGGACGGACATGCCTGAGCTGTCTAGTCCCTGGAAATCAATCCGTGACACAGGCAACCTTTCGCCGGGGGAAAGGCCTTCCCTGGATGAGTTCGCCGCCTCAACTGAGACATTGCACGAACATGTCGCCCATCAGATCGCCCTCACTGCCTTCACACCCCAGGAGCGGCTGATTGCTGGCGCGCTTGCCGACCATCTGGATGACACTGGGTATCTGCAAGTGAACCTTCAGGAGCTAGCAGAGAGGCTAAATAGCCCTGAGGCTGGAGTGAAGCGGGTTCTTGAGGCTTTGCAGCTATTTGACCCGCCGGGCATATTTGCGCGAAGTCTGGGCGAATGCCTCGAGATTCAGTTGCGCCAACGAGACCGGTTCGACCCGGCCATGGCAGCTCTGGTCGCAAATCTCGAGTTGCTTGCGCGACGCGATTTTCGAGCACTGAAGCGACGTTGCCGGGTCGATGAAGACGACCTTCTCGATATGTTGAACGAAATTCGTGCACTTGACCCAAAGCCTGGAAACCAGTTCCAGTCCGCAAGGTCGGAATCCATCATACCCGACGTCTTCGTCCTACCCTCGCCGGGAGGCGGATGGCACGTCGAGCTTAATCGGGAGATTTTGCCCAAGGTACTGATCAACCAAACCTATTTTGCGCAAGTTACTCGCCTAACCGCCCAAAGCTCGAAAGATCAGTCATTCCTCAACGAATGCTTCCAGAGCGCGAGCTGGTTGGTTCGGAGTCTCGATCAGCGCGCCACGACGATCCTTAAGGTGGCGACCGAAATCGTGCGCCACCAGGATGTCTTTTTGGAAGATGGCATTGCTCATCTTCGCCCTCTCAATCTTAAGACCATCGCTGACGCGATCGACATGCACGAGTCCACTGTAAGTCGGGTAACGTCGAACAAATACATTCTCACGCCCCGCGGCGTGTTCGAGCTCAAGTATTTTTTCACCGTCGCGATCCCGTCCTCACAAGGCGGTGACGCGCACTCGGCCGAAGCTGTGCGCCATCAGATAAGGGCACTTATTGCCGCAGAGACGCTCCATGATGTGCTGTCCGACGATGGCATCGTTGCCAAGCTCAAGGAAACAGGCGTCGACATTGCTCGCCGCACAGTCGCCAAATATCGCGAGGCGATGAACATCCCCTCGTCCGCGCAACGCCGGCGGGAGAAACGGTTTGTACTGGCGGCCGCGGAGGGATAAGTCCTTTGTACCGTAGGTGATGCCCTTTTCCCAAAAACCGCGGAACTGAGGCACATGTGACATTGTGCTTAGTCCTCTCCATGGAGGATCGACTTCATATGGGCTGGCGACCGCAGCCTCGTCACGGGAGCTTCAAAAGTTGTTCCGGCCGCTTAAGCTGACGTTCCAGAAAAGATTAGATGTCTGTTCCATAGCCCAAGCGCTTAGGGGCTAAGCGGTTAATCACGAAACTCGTGCAGAATTTTTATGTCGCGCAAGCGACAAATCTAGAAGCAGTTGTCGCCTCCCATTCATTTTCGCCGAACCGCTGGGATTTCGGTGCGGCGGCAACGAGAGCCTCAACCGAAAATGATAGACGGAGATACGCGGGCAGACGTTCTGGAGTTGGCGCGCTTTCGAGATCTCCGATGTTCGACGACGCAGGAATACAACACGCGGGCTGATCGAACTCTTGGCCTTCCTTACCGCTTGGCACGACGCATGCACGGTAATCCGAAAATGCGCCATCGAACAAAAAGGAATCATCCCATGATCAAGCTCACAGAGAATGCCGCCGCCATCATGAACGTAACGCTTTCCCGAGCCGAGCAGGCGGAAGGCTTTCGCATCGCGGTCGAGGCAGGTGGATGCGCCGGCTACAAATACCTGGTGGGGCTAGAAAGCGTCCAGGGCGAGGGCGACGCGGTGATCGAAACAAATGGGGTCAAGGTGTTCGTTGACGCAGACTCCCAAGCACACATCAACGGCATGACGATCGACTTCGTGACGGGACCAGAAACCTCCGGTTTTGTCTTCGACAATCCCAATGCGCACCAGAACTGCACTTGCGGCAAATCCTTCGGCTGATCACCGAGAAAGCGAGAGAGCCATGCGGAATTATTGCGAAAAGGTCATGGTTTCCTTTTTCAATCCGAAGAACGACGGCGTGCAGGAAAATCCCCTCAGCGAGACCGCGGCAGTTTCCTACGGTAGAGGGCCTGAATTGATAATTGGAGTCGATCCAACGGTGGGAGCGTTTCTGGTGACGCCGTCGTCCTTGCGTTCCAACCCAGCGACCGCCTTCTCGCCAGCGCTGGCCGAACTCATAACCCTAAAGCCCGCCGAAGCGCCTCAAAACGTCCGTCAGGAGACAGCAGGCTTTTTAAGCGGTTTGCTGCCGGAGAAAAAGGTCTGCTCATCAACGGATTATCCTGAGGCAGCAAAATTTTTTGGCGGGCATCCGGGCCAGGATTCCAAAGGAGACGCTCCCTCTGCAAGCAGTTCCGCGCCGAGGAAAGGTGAGCGAAGACGCGTGCGTGTCAAGAGGCTTGATTTCATGACCAAGTCGCTCACTTCGCTAGATCTGGCAGTAGACGGACGACACTCGTTCAAGCCGTCGAAGACGTGTCAGCGGTTTATACAGTACTGGTCGTCGAAAGCCTCGCTCCGGCAGAGGAGGACGATCAGACCGTCACAACAGAAATCTGAGGCCTGGAGAAATTGGCAGGGTCGAAATCGATGTTGTAGCCGGCAATCGCGTAGGACAGGGTCTAAAAATCGCCGCAGCCTGCAACAGTTCAGTTCTCAGCGACAAGCTAAGCTGGCGACCCATCTAGTTAAGCAGCCGCGGCGAATCCAACCGTTGGAAAAGGCGCGAGCGCACAACGTTCTTCCCTTCCTACTGATGGCGGCGATGCGACGTTATCGATGCCAACAAGATCGCATGACGCGCCATCGCACGACTCCACCCCGCGCTGCTTGCCCGAGGTTAGCAAACAACAGCATGTGCAAGACGCCGCAGCATTGTCACCGCTTCCCCTCAGTCGAGATCCACCCATGAGAGCGATCTATCTCGACAATAATGCAACGACCAGAGTCGATCCTGAAGTGGTTGAAGCCATGCTGCCGTTCTTTGCGGATCAGTTTGGAAACCCTTCGTCGACGCACGCTTTTGGCTCCTCTATCCGCGAGGCGGTGAGGAAGGCGCGCCGGCAATTGCAAGCGCTGATCGGCGCCGAGTTCGATCATGAGATCGTGTTCACCTCGGGGGGGACGGAAAGCGACAATGCGGCGATCCTTTCGGCGCTGGAGGTGATGCCTGAGCGCACAGAGATCGTGACTTCCGCAGTCGAGCATTCAGCGGTGCTGACACTCTGCGGCCATCTGGAGAAGACGCGCGGCATTAAGGTACACAGGATCCCAGTGGATCGACATGGACGTCTCGATCTTGACGCCTATGAGACCGCCCTCACTCATCGTGTAGCGATTGCTTCGATCATGTGGGCGAACAACGAGACGGGAACCATTTTCCCGGTCGCTAAGCTTGCCGAGATGGCCAAGAGAATCGGTGCACTTTTCCACACCGACGCGGTCCAGGCGGTCGGCAAGGTTCCAATGGACCTCCAACCTACTGCAATCGACATGCTTTCGTTGTCCGGACACAAATTCCATGGACCAAAAGGCATTGGTGCACTCTATCTCAGGCGGGGCTTATCTTTCTCCTCACTGATCAAGGGAGGTCATCAGGAGCGCGACCGACGCGCAGGGACAGAAAATACGGCCGGGATTGTCGGTTTAGGCAAGGCTGCCGAACTCGCCCTGAAATCAATAGACGACGAGAGCACCCGATTAAAGTCGCTCCGAGATCGATTGGAGAACGGCATTGTCCAGCGTGTTCCAGGCGCCTTCGTAACCGGCGATAGGCTTAAGAGGTTGCCGAACACGGCGAACATCGCCTTTCAACGTGTCGAAGGAGACAGTATGCTCCTTCTTCTCAACCGCTATGGCATCGCCTGCTCTTCCGGCTCTGCTTGCTCCTCCGGTTCGCTGGAGCCGAGCCATGTCTTGAGGGCAATGGATATCCCTCATGCTATGGCGCACGGAACAATCCGCTTCTCGTTCTCGCGCGATAACTGTGACGAGGATGTCGACCGGGTGCTCGAAGTTTTACCGGGCATCGTTGAAAGGCTCCGGAGCCAATCCCGTTCCGGCCACGTGGCCGACACGAGCAGCCGGGTTCGTTCAGGGGAGTAGGAGCAGGCACGCTCATGAAACGGCAATTCCTTTTCACCGATACGACCTGCATGACGGCACCGGCATCGTATGAACGATCAGGTAAAAGCCGGGGCTCTCAGTCACATAGATCGCCGGTTCACCGCCCATGCGTGTTCATGGAGGGGGCCCAGCGCCATATCATCTTAATCAATCTCTCGACACCATCGGTGGATCGCATCCGACCATCAGCCTATGCCGACTCCAGTTGCAACGCGACTGCCTTGCGCCTAGCCGCGTCGAACCACGCATTCCGTACGTTGCAGCTTAAGCTACGGGAGAACGATCTCGCGATCACCGCTCACGACCAGGGGGAATCTTATGTGCCGTTGCTCCGCTGACAGCAGTCCCGTCGATGTCAAAGACATCCTCAATCGGCTGAAATCTCTCTCGGCTGCGGAGGAGTTCTTCGAAGCCCTAGGGGTCCCCTATGACCCGAAGGTTCTCGATGTCTCACGACTCCATATCATGAAGCGTATGGGCCAATACCTCGCGGCAGAGGACTTCTCCCATCTCCCAGACCGGGTAATCGCTGCTCGTGCCCGTGCCATACTGGAAAGGGCCTACTGTGATTTCGCGACCTCCGCGCCGCTCTCGCACCGGGTCTTCAAGGTGCTCAAGGACCACAATCCGAACAGACCTGTCACACCCGGCCGCACCGTTGTCCCGTTAGACTCTTTCCTGAAGCCGTTCGAAAAGAAGTGAGCACGGTTGCGACACGACAATGTCGGGAAGCTTACAATTCAGTCATATGCTAGCAACGTCGGAATCGAAGCCATTTCAATGTGATAGAGAACGCCAAACGGTTGGCACGAATGATGCACGCAAGCATGTGTACTGACAAGCCCGCCACCCATAGAGGGAGGGAGTAAGAAACCGCCATGCACATAGTTATCTGTATCAAACAGGTACCGGACTCCGCACAAATACGAGTGCATCCGGTGACGAACACAATCATGCGTCAGGGGGTGCCAACCATCATCAACCCCTATGATCTGTTCGCCCTTGAAGAGGCGCTCCAGTTGCGCGACCGCCATGGCGGCGAGGTGACCGTGCTCACCATGGGGCCGCCCATGGCAGAGGACGCGTTGCGCAAGGCGCTCACCTACGGCGCCGACCGCGCCGTACTCTTGACCGACCGTCATTTTGCCGGCTCCGACACTCTGGCGACCTCGTTTGCTCTTTCGCGAGCCATCGCGAAGATCGGAGAGGCCTTCGGTACGCCCGATATCGTCTTTACGGGCAAACAGACCATCGACGGCGATACCGCCCAGGTTGGGCCTGGCATCGCCAAGCGCCTCGACCTCCTGCAGCTCACCTACGTTGCCAAAATCGTCTCTGTCGACATCAATGGGCGCGAGATTACGGTGGAGCGCCGCTCGGAAGGGGGCACGCAGACGCTGATGAGCAAGCTCCCTTGCCTAATTACAATGCTCGAAGGCACAAACGAAATCCGCCGCGGCTCGCTCGATGACGCGCTACGGGCCGCGCGCAGCCAGATCGTGAAGTGGAATGCGGCCGACGCTGGCATAGAGGACCTCACCAAGTGCGGCCTGCGTGGCTCGCCAACCGTCGTTAAGAGGGTCTTTGCCCCTCCTGAGCGGGCGGAAAAGGCGGAGCAGATCGACACCGCGGAAAAAACACCGCGCGATCTCGCGGAGGAGTTGATCGCTGGGATCTTTTTGCGCCAGCCGGCGCTCGAAAGCGAACTCGCCTTTGACGGCGAATGAAGGCAAGGAGCGACGATGTTGAGCACGAATCGAGAGAGCCCTCCTCCAGCCGCTGGCCGTGCCGCCATGAAGAAAGAGCTGCCCGATCAGTTTAAGGACCATCGGCACGTTTGGGTCTTCATCGAGCTGGAGCGCGATCAGGTGCATCCCGTCTCCTTCGAGCTGCTCGGCGAAGGCCGCAAGCTCGCCGACAAGCTGGGCGTCCAGCTTGCCGGCGTCGTTCTCGGACCACCGGGAGAGGCCACGTGGTTTGCCATCGCCGAGGCTTTTGCTTATGGCGCCGACCTGGCCTACCTCGTCGAGGCCCCACTGCTCGCCGACTACCGAAATGAGCCTTTCACCAAAGCATTGACGGATCTGGTTACTAACTACAAACCGGAAATCCTTCTTTTAGGGGCAACGACGCTCGGGCGCGACCTTGCCGGTTCCGTGGCGACGACCTTGTTGACAGGGCTCACGGCGGATTGCACCGAACTTGATGTGGATGCGGACGGCTCGCTTGCGGCGACCCGGCCGACTTTCGGCGGCTCCTTGCTTTGCACGATCTACACGCTCAACTGCCGGCCGCAGATGGCAACGGTCCGGCCGAGGGTCATGGCCATGCCTCCGCGCGGGAATAATAAGATCGGACGCGTCATTCAACACAAAGTGTCGATGATCGAGGAAGAGATCGTCACTAAGGTCCTCGGTTTCTTGTCCGATGGCCAGTCGGCGACGGCGAATCTCGCCTATGCGGACGTCGTGGTTGCTGGAGGCCTCGGTCTCGGCGCGGTGGAGAACGTGAAGCTTATGAAGAAACTCGCGCGGACGATCGGGGCCGATTATGGCTGTTCGCGCCCCCTCGTCCAAAAGGGCTGGATGCCTGCTGATCGGCAGATCGGCCAAACTGGCAAAACTATCCGGCCGAAGCTTTACATAGCAGCCGGCATTTCCGGCGCCATCCAGCATCGCGTTGGCGTCGAGGGAGCTGATCTTATTTTAGCCATTAACACCGATCCTAACGCGCCGATTTTTGATTTCGCCCACCTCGGCGTCGTCACCGATGCGATCCGTTTACTGCCGTCATTAACGGAACTCTTCACCCATCGACTGTCGCCGCACAGTCGCGATAAGCTTGCAAACTGAGGGCGCCCCATGACTGAGGAAAACTTCGACGCCATAGTTATCGGGGCCGGCATGGCCGGAAACGCAGCTGCTTACACGATGTCGAACCGCGGCATGAAGGTGCTGCAGTTGGAGCGTGGCGAGTATCCGGGCTCCAAGAATGTGCAGGGCGCCATCATGTACGCGGACATGCTGGAGAAAATCCTGCCGGATTTCCGGGATGATGCGCCTCTGGAGCGGCACTTAGTCGAGCAGCGCTTCTGGATGATGGACGACTCGTCCCACATCGGTATGCAATACCGGTCGGACGACTTCAACGAGTCGAGACACAATCGCTACACGGTCATTCGCGCCCAATTCGACAAATGGTTTTCACGCAAGGTGCGCGAGGCCGGAGCGACGCTTCTATGCGAGACGACCGTGACGGAACTCGTTCGTGATCCAAAGGGCAAGGTGATTGGCGTTCGCACCGACCGCGCCGGCGACGTGATTCTTGCTGACGTGGTCGTTCTCGCAGAGGGCGTCAATGGGCTGCTCGGCACGCGTGCTGGATTGCGTGACACGCCAAAACCGGAAACTGTCGCGCTCGCCGTCAAGGAAATGCATTTCCTGGCCGAAGAGGTAATTGACCAGCGGTTCGGCCTCAAGGCCAATGAAGGCTGCGTCATCGAGGCAGTTGGCACGATCTCTCGCAACATGGCCGGGCTTGCCTTCCTCTACACCAACAAAGAATCGATCTCGATCGGCATTGGCTGCCTTGTCTCCGAATTCGCGGCAACAATGGAAAGTCCTTATGATCTGCTCGAAAAATTCAAAAGCCATCCGTCGGTAAAGCCGCTGATCGCAGGAGCGGAAGTCAAGGAATATGCGGCGCATCTCATTCCAGAAGGTGGTTACAAGGCAATTCCGCAGCTTTTTGGTGACGGCTGGGTCGTCGTCGGCGACGCGGCACAACTTAATAATGCGGTGCACCGCGAGGGGTCAAACCTCGCCATGACGTCGGGGCGCATCGCCGGCGAAGCAATCGTCCAGATCAAGAATCGCAAAAAGCCGATGGTCAAGGAGAACCTCTCCCTTTACAAGTCGATGCTTGAAAAGTCGTTCGTTATCAAAGACTTGCGGAAATACAAGGACATGCCTGCCCTGCTGCACACCAATTCCCGCAATTTCTTCACGACTTATCCAAGGTTGCTGTCGCAGGCCGCACAGAACTTTGTGCGAGTCGATGGCACCCCGAAGATCGACAAGGAACGGGCGACCACGGGCACCTTCATCAAGGCACGCTCCCGCTGGGGGCTGTTTGGTGACGCGGTTCGCTTGGCGCGCGCGTGGCGATAAAGGAGAGATGAGATGACGGTTGCAGTGACGAACATACGCGTAGAGGACAAGCTTTACCAAAATCGATACGTGGTCGATGCCGGACGCCCGCATATTAGGGTGCGTCCACACGATTGGCCAAGCGTAAATCTGTATGCCCTCACAAGTGTCTGTCCGGCCAAGTGCTACGAATTGAATGACCAGGGCCAAGTGGAGGTTATCGCCGATGGGTGCATGGAGTGCGGCACGTGCCGCGTACTCTGCGAGGCAAGTGGAGATATCGAGTGGAACTATCCGAGAGGCGGTTTCGGCGTTCTCTTCAAGTTCGGATAAGGGTTTGCAACTCCACGATTCAGAACTAACTTGGGTTTGCAGACGGGCGCATCGGAAACTTGCAGAGGTGCGCGTTGCAGATTGGCATTAGAAATTACTATATATACATGCAAGCAAGGGTTATAAGAAACGTTAGACAACCCAAGGCCATATAATGACCCACATGCCCGCCCGACCGGTCGATGGAGCGGAACCCCTATCTGCGCTACCTGCTGGACCTATGCGCCAAGCGGGCACGCAGCGCAGCGGAATCTACGAGATATCAAAGGTACTGACTGCCCCCGCCCGGCTAGAGATTACGCTTGCCAACGTCGTGAACGTCCTCTCTTCCTTTCTGCAGATTCGATGCGGAGCAATCGTTGTTCTAGACGCTGAAGGTCAGCCCGAGATTGCCGCAACTGGCGACATCCCCCCATCCTCTCAATCAGCCGCTCGAGGCGTTATACCTAAGGCCGTAATCGACCATATCGCGACGACCGGTATGCCCTTAATCGTAAAGGATGTCAGCAAGTCCGAATTATTTCAGGCTGAGCCGCAACCGCCTTGGAGCAGCGGCACCGTCCCAATTTCTTTTATTGGCGTTCCGGTAAAAGCCGATAATAAAATACTTGGCACAATATCGATCGATCGCGTCAGGAACGACGCCGCCCCCTTCCCCGCCGACGAGGACGTTCGCTTTCTGACCATGGTCGCCAATCTGGTCAGTCGGACGATCAGGCTTCATCGTTTCCTGAACCTGGAGGGTCGGCGACCTATCGGCGAACAGGAGAGATCGGAGAAGCCGATCATCGCGCAAAGGGGCGCGCCGGGCCGACATCCACCCGTCAAAATCGACGGGATTATCGGGGATAGCCCGGCTCTCCAGCAGGTGGTTGAAACCGTCTCGGTGGTGGCGAGGACGAATTCCACCGTGCTTCTGCGGGGCGAAAGCGGCACCGGCAAGGAATTTTTTGCACAGGCGATCCATGAACTTTCCCCTCGTAAAAACAAGCCGTTCGTCAAATTGAACTGCGCCGCGCTGCCCGAAGGCGTCCTGGAATCGGAGCTGTTTGGGCATGAAAAAGGGGCTTTCACCGGGGCCATCGCGCAGCGCGCCGGACGCTTCGAACTGGCAAATGGCGGAACGCTTCTGCTTGACGAGATTGGCGAGATTTCGCCCGCCTTTCAAGCCAAACTGCTGCGCGTCCTGCAGGAAGGCGAACTGGAGAGGGTGGGCGGAACCAAGACGCTTGCGGTCGACGTCCGGCTCATATGCGCCACGAATAAGAACCTCGAGATGGCTGTTGCAAACGCCGAATTCAGGGCCGACCTGTATTACCGCATCAGCGTAGTTCCAATTGTCCTGCCGCCGCTTCGAGAGCGACCCGGCGATATCCCACGCCTTGCGAACGCTCTTCTTGACCGATTCAACAAGGAGAACCAACGCGAGCTGACGTTTTCGTCGTCGGCGATCGAGGTGATGTCGCAATGCTATTTCCCAGGTAACGTCCGGGAACTCGAAAACTGCGTGCGAAGGACTGCCACCCTTGCGCGTTCAAGCTCGATCGTTTCGTCTGATTTTGCCTGCAAGAACAGCCAGTGCCTTTCGTCGCTCCTCTGGAAAACCGACGGGTCGCCCGGCGGCATCACCGTCGATGGGCATGCCCGGAGCAATGTGATGCCGACTTCATCGCCGCGCTCGGGCGGGAGCATCGGTGCGTCGGACGAGGTATCTTCCGTCAAGGCTTGTGATCCGCACGGTTCCGGTTGTCCCGCAATGGAGTCGCGCCTCACGCAACGGGACCGGTTGATCGAGGCGATGGAAAAGGCCGGGTGGGTTCAGGCCAAAGCGGCTCGTATTCTCGGCCTTACGCCTCGTCAGGTCGGCTATGCTCTACGCCAGCATCGCATCGAGGTGAAAAAGCTTTAAGCGCCTGGGTGATGTTGGACCTTCTCGATCTCCAATGCCTGGTTTGGTGGCTTACGGACAACTCTTTTGTCGACTGTCGGAAGCTTGACAAGTCTGTGTCCGAACACGGTCGGAATAGAGCAATAAACGCAAATTCTTAAAGCAAATCCCGTCCTTGGGATGGCATGGCTTTTGCGTTTTGAAAGGCGACGTCAACTAGCAACGGAGCACTCAATGTCCGCACCGATGATTTCGCTTGAAAGTGCGACCAGCACGACATCCTTGGATCAATTGCTGGCGACCGCGAAACCGAGTGGCTGCACATCCTCGTCATGTGGCGTGTCCACAAAACCGGCCGACGTGGACCAGGCTATCTGGGCGAAGATCAAAAACCACCCCTGCTATTCAGAAGAGGCTCACCATTATTTCGCGCGCATGCATGTCGCGGTCGCACCAGCCTGCAATATCCAGTGCAACTATTGCAATCGTAAATATGACTGCGCCAACGAAAGCCGCCCTGGGGTCGTCTCGGAAAAGTTGACGCCAGACCAGGCGCTGCGCAAGGTCATTGCCGTCGCCAACGAAGTGCCGCAGCTTTCCGTGCTGGGTGTCGCCGGACCGGGCGATGCCTGTTACGACTGGAAGAAGACAAAGGAAACGTTCGAACGAGTTGCGGGGGAGATCCACGACATCAAGCTGTGCATCTCCACCAACGGGCTTGCGCTGCCGGATCACGTCGCCGAACTTGTCGACATGAATGTCGATCACGTGACAATTACGATCAACATGGTTGACCCTGAAATCGGCGCAGAGATCTATCCCTGGATCTTTTACCGCAACCGTCGTTACACCGGCATCGAAGCTGCCAGAATTCTGCACGAGCGGCAAATGGTGGGCCTGGAGATGCTGACCGCGTGCGGCATCATCACCAAAGTCAATTCGGTGATGATTCCTGGTGTCAACGACGAACACCTGGTCGAGGTAAATAAATGGGTCAAGGAGCGGGGGGCGTTCCTGCACAACGTCATGCCGCTTATTTCCGATCCGGCCCATGGCACCTACTACGGCTTGACCGGACAGCGCGGCCCGCGGGCGCTCGAATTGAAGGCGCTCCAGGATCGTCTCGAAGGCGGCGCAAAGCTAATGCGCCATTGCCGGCAATGTAGGGCCGATGCCGTCGGCCTGCTTGGGGATGATCGGGGCCAGGAGTTCGCACTCGACCAGCTTCCCGGAGAGATCACCTATGACGCCCGTAAGCGCGAGGCCTATCGGGAAGTGATCGCCCGCGAACGCGGCGATCACGCGACCGCCAAGAGCGAGGCAATCGAGACAGTCAAAGCAGCCGGCGATGGGTCCCTCCACGTCGCGGTCGCGACAAAGGGTGGCGGTCGCATCAACGAGCACTTCGGCCATGCGAAGGAGTTCCAAGTATACGAAGCTTCGTCGAGAGGCATCACCTACGTCGGGCATCGCAAGATCGAACAGTATTGCCTCGGAGGCAGGGGCGAGGAAGCCACCCTCGACGGCATCATAACTGCGCTGGTCGGTATTGACGTCGTGCTATGCGCCAAGATCGGGGAGTGCCCTAAGACTAAGCTCATGGAGGCCGGGGTTCGGGCAACGGATGCTTATTGCTATGACTACATCGAGACCGCCATCGGCACCCTCTACGCCGCCAAGTTTGGCGTCGAACCACAAGCGGCGACGGCGTGAGCGCTCTTAATCCAACATCTTCAGGAGTTTAAAAATGGCCTTCAGGATCATAGCGTCCCAATGCACCCAGTGCGGTGCCTGCGAGTTCGAATGCCCCTCCGGTGCGATCAGGTTCAAAGGTGAGATCTACGTTATCGACCCGGAAAAATGCACCGAATGCAAGGGTACCTTCGAAACGCAGCAATGCGCGGAGGTTTGCCCCGTGCCGAAGACCTGCGTCCCCGCCGCACCTGCGATTTGACCTTCAGCATGGTCGGGGCTCCTGCGGAGAAGCCTTCAATGATATCCTGCAAGGAGGAATGCCCATGGGCCTTGGACGTGAACAGGAGGTCGAAATCCACAGGCCTCCACGATTTACACCCGGCGAGCGGGTGCGGGCCAGACTTCACGTAAAGAATGACGGCACCTATGCTGGCAAAAAAATTGGGGAAAATTTGGTGCGGAAGGGCGACGAAGGCTATGTGCGCGACATCGGCACCTTTCTCCAGCAGTTTTACATCTATGCCGTCGAATGGGTCGAACGTGGCACTATCGTCGGCATGCGTGCCCGTGAACTGACGAGTCTAGACAACGCCGCTGCTTGCGGCGCTGCTGAAATCGCGGGGCCCCCAACGGAGGAATAGCGACATGAAGATAATGATTCGGAGAACGAGCGCCGGCTTGTCGGCTTACGTACCAAAGAAAGATCTCGAAGAGCCGATCGTAGATGTCGAGGCTGATGACATGTGGGGCGGCACGATCACTCTCAGGAACGGCTGGAGACTCGTCTTGCCCAAGCTATCGCGGGATACGCCTCTGCCGATCACCGTCCACGCAAGGAAGATTCCTGACGAGGACTGATGCTGCAAACGAGAGGTAAGAGAAAACAGCATGAATAAAATTTTGACCTCGGACCGTCTCCTGATCATTCGCAACGGTGACGCCGAAAAAAGACTTAGGCTGCTTCAGGAAGCGCTCGCTGCGGATCGGATCGTTCCCTATCTCGGTCCGGATCTCCTTCGGCTGCAATCCACGGAACCACCTGTACCGGACACCCCGGAAGCCGTCTCCGCGGCACTCAACGAACGCACACCTGCCCCTTCCAGGATACGCAGCAATATGTGGTCAGTCGCGCAGTTTATTGAACAGCGACGGCATCGCCGGACGCTTCAGGCCTGGATGGCAGAAATATTTGGAGCACCCGTGGCGCCGACCGCCCTCCACGACTGGCTCGCAACGCTGCCGCTCTCCCTTATCGTCGACGGTTGGTACGACGGGACAATGCGTGCGGCTTTCGCGAAGACCGGTCGAACGGATGTCGTCGAGATTCAGGGCGTCACGCGTGCAAACGGCGGCGGCGACATTTGGACAAAAACTTACGATCTGTCCGGGAGAGACGTCGAATGCGTCGCAGCGCCAAAGACGGTCCTCTATGCGCCGTACGGCAGTGTTATACCAGCTTCGAACTTTCTGGTGTCCGATTCCGATTACGTGGAAGTCCTAACCGAAATCGATATCCAGACGCCAATACCTGGAATGGTGAAAGAACGGCGTATAGATCGCGGTTTTCTTTTCATTGGCTGCCGCTTCAACGATCAGATGCTCCGGATCTACGCTCGACAGATCATCAAGCGCTCTCACGGCCCCCACTTTGCAGTACTTGATGCGGAAGGCCTTACCAAAAACGAGCGCCGTTTCCTTGCAGCAAGCGGAATCACGGTGGTCGACCTGCCGATCGGCGAAGCCGCGGCTCTGCTTGTACCATTTGGTAGCAAGGCGGATGGTGACCATGGCCGCACGGCTCCCGCTTCGAATCTCTGTAGCGGCTAGATGTGGAGCCTCAACAGGTTGTCCTTGATCAGGCCGAGGCTACTGACGGGCGGTTTGGATTGTAGGCTGCCGTGCGGGCGATGCCAATTGTAACGGTGGAGCCAGAGCGGCAGGTCGGCGGCGCGCTGCTGCGAGGTTTCGTAGGCCTTGGCATATGCCCATTCGCGCAGTGCGGTCTGGACGAGGCGTTCGGCCTTACCATTTGTCTTCGGCGTATAGGGTTTGGTGCGGATGTGTTTGATGCTGAGCCGCCGCAGCGCCTTGGCGTATCGATGGGAACGGAAGCTTGTGCCGTTGTCGGTCATGACGCGCTGGACCTTGACGCCATGGGCTTTGAAGAAGCGCAAAGCATTGAAGAGAAAGCGCAGACAGGAGCGTCGCGTCTCGTCGGGTAATATTTCCAAATAGGCCAGGCGTGAGTGGTCGTCGATGGCCAGATGGACGTATTCCCAACCGATGCCGCGGCTGTTGCTCTGCCCCGTGCGATCGCCGGTGATGCGGTGGCCGGTTCGGTTGAATTTGCCGAGTTTCTTGATGTCGATATGGATGAGTTCGCCGGGCTGGTCGCGTTCGTAGCGCCGCACCGGCTCAGCCGGGGCCAAGGCCTTGAGCTTGTTCAGGCCAAGGCGCTTGAGGATGCGGCTGACTGTGGCTGGCGAGACACCCGTCTCCTTGGCGATGTGTTGGCCGGTCATGCGCAGGCGGCGTAACGTCTCGATCCGGGCGGCGGTGGCCTGCGAGGTCGGATGATACAGGCGGTGCGGTCGGGAACTGCGATCATTGAGACCGGCCTCGCCCTCCCGTCGATAGCGCCTTACCCACTTATAGACAGTCTTCACGCAGACGCCGAAAGCCGCAGCGACGGCCATCGGTCGCTGTCCTTCCATCAGCACGCGGTGCGCAATTACCGCTCGACTGAGCGGCGTGAGGCGGGCATTCATATGGATGTCCATTCGGTCCCCCGAGAATCACTGAAGCTTCGACAACCTCAGCTTTCCCGGTCCGGATCGAATGGACAACCTATTGGAAGCTCACAGCTAGAGTGCCGCAGATTGAAAAAGTTCTGTTTCTGCCAAGTTCGAATGCCATACTGCCCACGTTTGCTGGCGTAGGGGATTGCGGGTGGGATCAATGGCGATGAGCGAGCGTGATCTTTAGCGGATCGAGGTTCTGTCGCAGGTGATCGACGGAAGATCGGCGACGACCGCAGATTACTGTTCGCTCAATGTCAATGCGAAGGACCGATTATGAAGAAACCTAAACCATTCCCAATACAGCGGCAGAGCCGCGGCCGGAATCGCCAGAAATAAGCCTCGCATCGGCCACCGGGTGCTCCACTC
This sequence comes from Rhizobium atlanticum, assembly GCF_030182485.1. Taxonomy (NCBI): domain Bacteria; kingdom Pseudomonadati; phylum Pseudomonadota; class Alphaproteobacteria; order Hyphomicrobiales; family Rhizobiaceae; genus Rhizobium; species Rhizobium atlanticum. The sequence continues at coordinate 27,613 of NZ_JAQJCJ010000028.1, read as the reverse complement.
GTGCGCCAATAACACGCGTAATCAACGGGATCGAGACGGCACACGCTTTACGGTCTTGCGCTTATTTGTGATCTTTATCCCACAATATGGACTTCGATACCTGGTGTTTCCAAGTGACAAGCAGTGTGGCCAATAATTCTAACCGCCTAGCTCTGCGTCTTCATACTTCCAGAAATGATGTCCCTGGCGGCTGAAAGGAACCCGTCCATTTGGGTTCTGGTGCCGATGCTGACGCGGATAAAATTTTCCAAACCGGCATCGGGAAAGACGGCTACAAGTATGTTCTGCCTATCCAAAGACGCTTGCCACCATTTGCCATCTCGTCCGGGTGGCACCCGAGCTAGCAAAAAGTTTGTGTGGGAGGGAATGACAGAAAAGCCCAATTGAGACAAGGCAGTGGTCGTTCTGTGTCTTTCATGTTTAATATATCTGTGGTTCTCGTCGTAGTCGGCGCGGTGCGAAAGGATACTAATGCCCACCGCATGGCCGATCACGTTCATGTTAAAGACATTTTGCAGGTTGCGTAGCCTCCCAATAAGTTCAGGATGACCAAAGCCGAAACCGACGCGAATTCCCGCGGCTGCAAAGCCTTTCGAAAGTGTTCTCAATACTAGAAGGTTTGGATGACGATCGACAAGGCGCAGGGCATCATCGGGTGCAAAGTCGACATACGCTTCATCCACCACTATCAACTGGTCCGATTGCGCGACGAGGCGGTCGATTTCAGCCACCGGAACGAAGGTTCCCGTTGGATTGTTCGGATTGGCCAGCAGTATGAATTTTGCATCTTTTGCTGGACCAAGAAGCAGCTGCTCGATTGGCAGAGAATAAGACTCGCCCCATTCGATTTCGAGAAATCTGGCACCCTGCAACTTGGCCAGTTTGCGGTTAAAGGAAAAACCTGGCGATATCATCGCAACGCTATCTCCCGGGTCGAGGAATGCTCTGTAGATGAGCCCAAGCAGCTCCGACGAGCCGTTCCCGGCGACCACCTGATCCTGGGAGAGGCCATACGCGCTGGCGGCTGCGTCGCGCAAGCTCAGATTGTCATCTTCGGGATACAGATAATGCCGTTCGAGGGCCGCCAGCGCACTTTGCATCACCATCATCGGCAACGGAAACGGATTCTCATTCGTGTTTAGTTTAACGCAGTTCGCATCTCGCCCCGGTTGATTGGAGGGTAGCGCATTTAGCTGTCTCGCCATCGGCGAAAGAGCCGAAAGCACGGCTTGCAGCTTTGCATCAGCCATATCTTTTCTCCGTTTCAGTAAGCCGAGTCGTGAGCGCGTGATCGGCTGTCTCCTGTTGAAGCCACATCGGACGTTGGCGCGGCCCGCCTGCGGGCTGCTACGGTCGCCGCGTAGTTGATAGGCCAGGGACCGCCGCGGCCGCTTCAAGCCGCCAATGGTCAAGCCTCCCCACTCTCACACTCATGCGTCACTTGCTCCATTCGCCTTTCGAGGAACTGTTCGATCTCAAACGCCAACGCCGCAGGGTCGTGGCCAACCGTTTCGAGATGTAATTCAGCGCCCTCAGGGATTTCGTACGGCGAGGAAACGCCGGTGAAATTGGCGATCTTGCCGGCGAGCGCCTTCCGATAAAGCCCCTTCGGATCGCGTCGCGCGCATTCCTCAAGCGGCGTGTCGACGAGGATTTCAATAAGCTCCCCTCCTCCATCAGCTCGGCGACCTCGGCAACGCGGCGGATGTTCTCGACGCGATCGGGTTGATTGAAGCCAGGTCGCGATTGAGCCCGTGGCGCACGTTGTCGCCGTCGAGGATGTAGGTGTGCTTCCCGTGGGCATGCAGCAGCCGGTCGAGCGCATTGGCGATTGTCGACTTGCCGGAGCCGGAAAGTCCAGTGAACAAAAGGAGGACGGCTGGCTGCTGACTCTTCATCGCCGCGCGCGCCCTTGTCAGCGTCGGTCGCCTGCCAATGCAGGTTGTCGGCGCGCCTTGCCCAGCTTTGGCTGCCACTGAAATTGAAGACCCCGGTCGGCCCTTGGGCTTTGCGAAAGAGCTCGGGAGGATCGACGTGGTCGATGAGTTCCAGCTCGTTTTCCCAGCACAGCTTCCACCGCACCTCAGAACGCATGCAAAGACCTCCTTTGGTATTTCCTGCTGCTGTTTTTGAAGCACGCACTGTGCGATCGAAGCAGTGGCCACCCCGATGCATGTCGGCGCCGTTGCTCGGGTTCGCGCTATAGCCAGTCCGGATCGTCAAATGTTTCGCCGTCACTCGCGTCTGAGATCATTCCTAATGCATCATCACGGGAGATTGGTAAAATGGATTGTATGAATGGAATTATCGATGCTTTGTATGTCGAATATACGGGTTTCTTAGACTTTGACGTGACCTCCCTGGCACTCGCGGCGTAAAGACGACCGCGCGTCCCCTCCAGCGGCCGAAAGCAGGGATACGTTGGACCAGTTGACCCAACTGCGCCCTCCCCGGTTTACCCACCTATGTCCCGGAGTGGCGATGAACGGTCGCCAGCTAGTCCTAACCGCCTGCGCAAAGCTCGCTTCGGCAACCTGCAACGGCGCGAGCGGTTGGTCGCGGTTTCTGATGGAACTTCATCAGGGACGCACGTTCTGTTTATTGAAGCTAGCGATCTACGTCCTATTCGCGATCGTCTGCAGTGGCGCTGGTAGACGCGACTTTCATGGCACGATCGCCGCTATCGCTACCGGTCTCGTCTATGCGGCTTAGTAAGCTGAAAATATCTTGCAAGATCTCTTCATCGAAAGTCCGCAACTTCACGATAGTAGCCAGCAGCAGAACCGCTTTGGTTTCCGTTTCGCCCCAAAGATAAGGTGCCGCCGGGGCGATAATTTCTTCCGGAGTGGCATCCAAAACCTCACACAGATGAATCAGTCGGCTCACGGTCAAGCGGGATACTCCATTTTCGTACCGGCCGTAGACCTGCTTAGTGATGCCAAGCAAGGGCGCCAGTTTCGAGCGCGGGAGTTTTCGCTTATCGCGGGCTTCGCGAAGGCTGATGCTGATCAAGTTTTCGAGTTCGGCGCTAAGTGCAATCCGTCCGTCAAAAGGTTTTCGATAGACCGGCTTGTCTATGCCTGGATCATCGACTTGTTGCAAACCGAGTTCATTAATCCATTGCTTCAATGGTGGTCCTGACATTGCTCCGACTGAGGTAAATGCGCCGAAGCTCTTTATACGGAAAGTGATGTGCTTGGAACCACCAATGTTTCGTTTCGATCTCATTTGGCGCATTTTGGGCCACGCGGACCTCACCCGATAGCTATCGTTCACCAAAATATATCAGTGATTGCAAGTACATACACATAGATCACACCGAAATCGCTTCACGCAAGGATTATCCACTTGCGCCAAATTGGCTATGACCCTCAGTGATTTTGGTGATAACGGTCGCTTCATTTCCTCGTCTAGCTCCCGGGACGTCGTGTGCGGGCATGGTGGCCTTTTGTCCTGCACGCGGAGCTCTCGGTTCACGGCAAACCAATCACGGCTCCGCGCGCTGGCTGCTCTGGTGTTTGGTTCCGGCATTTGATGGTGCAATATTTTCCTTGGCATGGAGGGAAGCACTATGGGCCAGGTTCTACACGGGAGCGCCACGACGACAGAGGCAATCCGTCGAGCAATAGTGAAGAGAGCCTGAGAACGCTTTCGAAGCGATACGGGATCAACCAGAAAACCGTGGCGAAATGGAAGAAGCGGACATCGTTGGTCGACCTTCCTACAGGCCCAAGGACCCACACTCGACGACCCTTTCCCTCGAAGAAGAGGCCGCTATCGTCGCCTTCCGCCGGCACACGTTGCTGCCGCTCGATGATTGCCTCTACGCTCATCAGCCGTATCCATCCGGCGAAGGCCGCGAGGGCTTATGATTTCGGCTCGTCTGCCATGATGCGTTCGATCTTGTCGCGATCGCATTGCTCGTCGACAAGGAACTGCCGAACACCTCCTTCCCAGGTGCGGATATCGGCGAGGAACTCCTTCAAGCTTTCGATGCCCCGGTCGGTGAAGGTCGTGATGCCCTCTTCGCTGCCGTCATGGGCATGGATCATCTCACCATAGTCGATGTTGTCGGAGTTGCTGGCAACCTCCTGGATGAGTTCGAGGTTCTCGCCAATCAGCGTGGCAACGTAGTCGATCGTGTAGACATGCGTCGGGCGCGCCATCAGGCCGCCACCTGCCGGGCGCTTACGGCGGACCAGTTCCACGGCAATAGTTCCGGCAGCCTTGATACTGGAAGGCTGGGCATGCGGGCGAGCACGTCCGCCAGCCAGGCCTGCGGATCGATATCGTTCATCTTTGCCGAGACGATCAGGGAATACATGAAAGCGGCACGCTCGCCTCCACGCTGGGAGCCGGCGAATAGCCATGCCGTTCTTCCGAGAGCAACGCCGCGCAGGGCTCGTTCGGCGGCATTGTTCGTCAGACACAGTCTGCCGTCGTCGAGGAACCGGGCGAAGGCTTCCCAGCGACCCTCCTTCTCGAACATGTAGTTGATCGCCTTGGCGACGGGGTTGTGCTTCGACATTTGCCCGCGCTGGGCCATGAGCCAATCGTGCAGTTCTTCGACGAGCGGGCGAGCATGTTGCAGCCTCGCTGCGAGCCTATCCTCGGCAGGCATTCCGTTTATGCCGCGCTCGATGTCGAAGAGCGCGTCGATGCGGGCAACGGCCTCGAGCGCGACAGGCGATATCTCGTGGGCAGGTTTGCCCTTGCGCACGTTGCCGGCGATGTCAGCGAGTTCGAAGAATTTGCGCCGCGCGTGGCTCCAGCAAAGTGCGCTGATCACCAGCGCGGGGCGGCGGTCGGCACGATAGAGGTGGTTGTAGCCGCCATAGGCATCGGCTTGCAGGGTGCCGTGCCATCCGGCGAGATACGTGTTGGGGTGGGTCTTCTCGCGATCGGGAGAGAAGTGGAAGAGTGCGGCGGGAGGCGCGCCGCCCGCGAAAGGGCGGTCATCGCGGACGTAAGTCCAGAGCCTCGCCTGCTTTGTTGCTCCCCTGGCCAGAAGCGGCACGGTGGTGTCGTCACCATGCAGCCGTTCGGCGGCCAGAACATGGGCACGGATCAGGTCATGGATCGGCTGCAGGGCCGTCGTGCAGGCTCCGACCTGATCGGCCAGTGTGGAGAGACTGAGAGCGACGCCTTCCCTGGCGTAGCGCTCAGCCTGGCGGTTCAATGGCTGATGTTGGCCGAACTTCTCGAACAGGATTGTCGCCAGCAGGTTGGGTCCCGCCCATCCGCGTGGTGTCGCATGGAAGGGGGCCGGTGGCTGGCTGATCTTGTCGCAGTCCCGGCAGGTGAACTTCTCGCGCACCGTCTGGATCCTTCCACTGGCGCGGAATGATCTCCAGCGTCTCGGTGATGTCTTCGCCCATCTTCACGATGCGGGGCGAGCCGCAGCAGGTGCAGGTCGACGGGGCATCGATGACCAGGCGCTCGCGCGGCAGGTGCTCGGGAAACGGCTTGCGGGCCGGCCGGCGGCGTTCGAAAGCGGAGACATTTGTGATTCTCGTCGCCACGCGTTCCGCAGCGATCTCGTCTTCGGTGGCGTCGGCTTCAAGTTCTTGGAGCTGCAATTTCATTTGCTCGATCAGCCGGGCGCGGCGCTCCGAGCTCTGGCCGTACTGCTCGCGACGTATCTTGGCGATCTCGAGCTTGAGATGCCGGATCATCGCCTCAGACGTCGTCACGACCGCGCGCACCTGTGCGAGGTCGGCCTCGGCAGAGGCGGCACGCGCTTCCGATGCCGCAAGCGCGGCGCGCAGTCTGGCTATCTCCGAAGCAGCATCATCCATGGCCGAAAGCTACCATGCCGCATGCCGAAAGCCCAACAAAAACAGAGGAATGCAGGCGGCCAGCCTGCCTTCGAAGGCCGCTGCGTCCAGCGCGGGTTGCGCCAGTCGATCCCTTCCAGGAGATAGCCGAGCTGCGCCGACGATACAGGCACGGCGGAGCCATTCTGGCTGACCGGCCAGATGAACTTTCCAGCTTCCAGCCGCTTCAGGTAAAGCGACATGCCGACGCCGTCATGCCAGAGGACCTTGATCAGGTCACCCTTGCGACCCCGGAAGCAGAAGACTTCGCCGCCATGAGGATCGCGGCCAAGACCTTGCTGAACCTTCAGCGCCAGGCTGTTCATGCCGCAACGCATGTCCGTCACCCCGCCCGCGATCCACACCTTTACCCCCGCGGAAAACGCGATCATGACCCATCCACGACGGGCAACAGGCGGGCAAGAATGGTCGGATCAAGCGAGGCTGGGATCGTCAGCCGTCGGCCATTCGGCAGGCCGATCTCGATCGTCATGTCGTCTTCAAATCGCAGCCGTGAGGCTACCTCGCAAGATGCCGCCGCCGATGGCGAAATCGTAAGTGGCACGAAGCCCGTTGTAGCGGAACTGCTCAGAAGACCACTACGGTATTCCCAACGCCAACGGGTCAACAATGACCGTGACAATCCATATCGCCGCGCCGTCACCGAGCCTTGCCGAAAGCCTTGTAGACTTTCCTCGACGATCCGAACCTTCTCTTCGTCCGACCAATCCCGTCGGCGATCAAGATCGTCGACGGACAAGACCTCAATGGGGGAAATGATTGTAGCGCATAACATAAGGCATGGACTTAAAGCCAATCAGCAAGTCAGGACAGACGGCCTTCGCCGGATGGGTACCATCAGCCGACCATTTCACATCTGACGCGTTCGTCGTTGCACAGGTGTTTGCAGCGCCACGGCATTTCACGTCTGCCGGAGGTCAGAGGCGACAAGGAGCCGAAGAAGAAGTTCAAAAGCTATCCGGTCGCTTACTTCCACATCGATATTGACGAGGTGCAGACGGCCGAGGGCAAGCTCTATCTCTTTGTCGCAATTGACCGAACATCCAAGTTCGCGTTCGCGGAACTCTACACCAAAGCCGGCAAGATGAATGCCGCTCAGTTCTTGCGCAATCTGATCACGGCAGTGCCCTACACCATTCACACCGTTTTGACCGACAATGGCATTCAGTTCACCAACCGAGCTTGTGATCGAAATGCCTTCCAGCACATCTTCGATTGGGTCTGCGACGATCACAGCATCGAGCATCGCCTGACCAAGGTGAAGCATCCCTGGACCAACGGACAGGTCGAACGGATGAACCGAACGATCAAGGAGGCGACCGTCAAGCGCTTCCACTACGACGATCATGCGCAGTTGAAAAAACATCTGGCTGACTTTATCGACGCCTACAATTTCGGGCGCCGGCTCAAGACGCTAAAGGGCCTTACGCCTTACGAGTTCATCTGCAGACAATGGACTTTGGAGCCGGATCGATTCATCATCGACCCCATCCATAAATGCCGGGACTAAACATCTAGGCGATGCCCTTACCTGAACGGCGACAGCCATGAACAGCGTTTCCAGTCTCAGCGACTCGACCCCGTTTTCGCGGAACCTGATCGTGATGTCAAAAGGCTATTTCCGAGCCGAATGGCAAAAAGGATCGGCGCGATGGAACGGAGGCGCGGAGAGGACGGGCTTAGATTCAGCAATCGAAATCAAAGCATGCGCGCCGGCGGCTCGAATACCCACATGGCATTGAGCGGGAAAACCCAACGAGGGAGTTTAACACAGCCCCTACTGTCGAAGCAAAGCGCATGCAAATAGACTTGGCGTCGCTCGCCGACGAATCGCTCGAGCATCGAGCGAGATCAACGCCAACCAAAGATCGAAAAATTGGGCAATCGGCGCGTATTGTTGATCAGACGGAAATTCGAGTGAAAAACTAAGTTGTGAGATTGCGGGTGTCTGCACACCGACGACAGCGCGTCGGCTGCGACAGCTATCACCAATACTGCTAACTACTGGGGGCGTCATAGACAAACCCAGCTCACTTCACGGGCTCCGCTACATCACTGATACCTCTGTCGCTCTCGTCGTCATCGGGGGTCATTCGCTGCAGGAGCCGAATAAGATCGCGCGTCGTGCCGTTCGGAAGTCTCCTAAGAATCCTCGCCAGTGTGAGACAATCCTCGGCCTCCTCCGATGTGCGGCCCCAAAGATGTGGCGCAGCTTCAAAGATCATATCGATAGGCATGAAGCCAAGAATCTCACACAGATGGATCATCCGAGTAACAGTCATTTTGGAAAATGCCCGCTCGTAGCGTCCGTATACAGGGATGGACAGACCAAGCATTGGAGCAACGTCTGCGCGGGACAGGCCCTGCGCTTCGCGTGTCTTTTTCAGGAACGCGCTGATCAATTCCTCCATGTGACCCAACGATGTAATTTCGCCGCCGAAACCTGGCTTTCGATAGATCGCCTTGTCAACCTCCGGATCGGCGGTGCTGACGAGGCCTCTCGAACTTCTGTAGCTTGCTAGATCTTCCGTCACCGCACGTCCCTATTTTCCTGCCACTCGTTGTAGACTTGAGCCAACCTGAACCGATTTGAACCACTTGCCATCGCCAGACTACAACCGTTTTAAATACCCATTTTGGGCATTTTTTGCGTTATAGCAAATATTTGAGAGTTTAGCCAAATTGCTTCATGAATGCATTCAAAACAGTCTCGCTAGACCGGTGGCCCAGTTCCATGAAAGATGAGTCGGCTATGGCCGCACCCGGCACTGAATCATCTAGGTTGCGTCGAATTTGAGCGAAAATTCACATTCAATGCTCAACATCTTCTAAGCGGTCTTCGTTGAGGACGATAAGACATAATCCTCGAAAACCGATCCATTTCCCCGTCCCACGATATCCCATTTGGCTAGCTGGGAAAGCTCCGCCGTGCTGGAAATCACTCAGCCAAGAACCCATATCAGTTACCGCTCCCGCTAGCGTGTAGGTTCGATGCTCTCTGAAAATTCCGGCATCATGGAGCAAGTGCCACAAACGTGAACTTTGCTAAACGAAGCCGCCACCTTATCGCATCCACACAAAGGGCTTGAAATAGTCGACCGTGAGGGTTACATCATTGTAAGCAGCAGACAACGAGGCTTCCGAAAGGTCGCTGTTGCAGGTGCACCCTTAGAGGTCGGTACACCACGGTAAGGCACACGCGTTCGGCGGAAACGCCATGGGAAGGCTTCTTTAGGGGGCCTTTTTTGTTTCTAGGGCACCCTTATTTGCTGGAAATGAGCCTTTATTACGAGTTGGCAGACGCTACACCTTCGCTTGATGCGGCTGAAATTAATTTCTTTCTGATCAGCGCTTTTTACCACCAGTTCTACGTTGTGTTCGTCTGATCTGCTCGGGAAAAGGTAATAAACAACAAGATCATTAAGGCCAGAGGTCAGGACAGGGCCTGAAACGGCAAGGTTACCTGCCCAGTAAGGCATACAGAGGTAGGCACAAGATGCTCGAACGTGAATCTACCTTGCGGATGTTCGATTGTTGGGAAGGAGTCGTTAATAGTCGTCATGAGGCGCGGTCACCCGAAGACAGCTCTCACGATCTGGACCCATTCACTGAACTGGATTAGTGATTGCGCTGGGTAGTCTGGCTCTGAGACATTGAATTTTCTCCCGATATAAGGGCACGGGTTTGACAACCTTACGAAAGTGCTAACCCCTGAACGTGGTTTCGTTCTCCTGGTAAGGGCCCTTTCATGTTCAAATCGATACGAATAGAGCACTGACCTTTCGCTTCCGTCCTTACGACGGAGTTGTCTGCTTATGTCTCGCGTATCGACCGGAAGCCTGAACATGCTGCAGGAGCGAATTCCCATCCTGAGACCGAATTCCTACGACGCCTTCTCCGCAGGAGACCGGAGGTTCGAAATACGACCAGTGCGCCTGGCCTGACCCGAGAGAGGCTTCGGGCAGCCGAGGACGACACCTACGGCCTGTTCGTCGACTTCCGTTGGCCCAAGAACGTCGGGAAGCCATATTGCCCTCGCTGTGGCTGCCTGGAGCCGTACGGCGTCGTCGTTCTGATGCTCGGAGCCGGAATGCCGCGCCGAATTTTCGGTTTTCGCCAACCGCAAGCTTTCATTCAAGAAGATCATCATGGCAATCTGGGAGGAGATCACGGCCGCCAAGGGCATGGCGGCGCTCCATCTGAGCCGCAAGGTCAACGTCCAGTATAAGACCGCCTACTTCCTGCTGCAGAAGCTCCGGGAGGCAGCCGACCTTCGCCGTGATGCGATCAAGCTGCACGGTACGGTGCAGATCGACGGCAAGTATGTGGGCGGCGTCCTCCGCAAGGTGACAAGAAGGAAGAGCGCAAGGACGGGCGCAAGAAGGAAAATCAGAACGGCAAGCGCATGTGAGTTCTGGCGCTGAGGGAGGCCAACCGCCATGCACCGAACAGAACGGTGACGCGGGTGATCCTGGACGAGAACGGCAAGGATGCATGGGCGGCCGTCGCCAAGCATGTCGAGCCGAAGGCGCTCCTGATCGCTGACGAACACAAGGCGCAACCAGGGCTTTGAAAGAAAGCGCTGTATAGATCCACCTGCTCCGCCCTTTTAGTCCGCTAGCAAAAGGCGGTAGGGGACCGACTTCTCGAAGCGGTTTCCTGCCGGCCGACAAGGGCTACGGCAGCGCTGAAATCCTCGCCAAGCCGGTCGAGTGTAAGGCTTCGGCAACATCGCGCCGAAGAACAACTGGAAGGGCTCAGTCGTCTTCTCACGCTGGGTCTATCGGCAGCGTAACCTCGGAAACGTCAAAAGCACCGGTTCGATCGTAATTGACGCAAAGCTGACAGTCGTGTGCGATCGCGCACATTGACAGGCTGGCATGATGCAAGCGCCGACGTGCATTGTGACCTCAACCCAAATCACTCCAATGCTGGGTTGGCCTTCGGACGGATCGCTCGCAAGGTTGACGCTGTTCAAATACTAGGCGGAGTGGCATAATCCGCGCCTCCCGACACACGGAGCACCGGAAGGCGCCTTCTGTCGCCATTGAAACATTCACTAACAATGATCTGGTGGCACACCAATTGCTTGTAGGAGCCCAGATCTCTGCCGGCAATGGTTCCGGTCCAAGCTCCAGTGGCTACTATCGACGATGACCAACACCTTTAGATGTAAGGCCCATCTTCGCGCATGTCGTACCGTACGAACGGAGCTCGTCAGCGATCATCACGCGCGGCGGCGTGCAGCCGATCCAAAGAGCTTTGTCACCAGCCACTGCTCAGCGCGGGAGCCTCTTCAGCTTTGGATCAAGACGTTGAGAGCGATGCCATTCTGGCCGACAGCTCCGCCGGAGCCAATGTTCTTCGCGCGCGATCGAAGTAACCGACGTTCAGATGTCATGTCGCCGCGAATGAGACTGCTTCAAGGGATTCCAGTGGGAGATCGCCTTGCCGAGTTAAGGCTCCCACTGGCACACGGTTTCATTGGTCACGCCGGTGCCGCATGTTGGCCGCCGCAATCCGCTAAACTTAACGGTGCCCTAGAACCTGAAGAGACACAGCGAAATCGGCCTTTTGTTTGGCACCGGTTGGACTAGGCCCGTTTTCGTTTTCGTCTCAAAAGTGGAGATGCGATATGATTTCGAATCACCAAGCCGACGTGGTTGGCGATAGCGACAAGCTCATCGAGCAAGCACTGCGAGCTGCCATGGATACTGCTCTAAGTCCGGCTGCGCCGGCTCACCTGCGTGGAGCGCTGGACGCGGCAGTGTTTCCAGGGGGCTCCCGGATGCGCCCCAAGCTCTGCTTGAAAGTCTCCTATGTGTGCGGCGAAAAAGATCCTGAGCTGGCGACAAGAGCCGCGGCAGCAATTGAATTGCTGCACTGTGCCTCGTTGGTGCATGACGACTTGCCTTGCTTCGATAACGCGGCGCTACGCCGCGGCAGACCAACGGTGCACCGGCTTTTCGGAGAGCCTATCGCCGTTTTGACCGGCGATGCCTTGATTGTGATGGCTTTCAAATACCTCAGCTTGCAGGCTGCGCTAACACCTGAGTTGGGCGCGCGCATGATCGAGGTGGTTGCGGAGGCGGTCGGCCCCAGTCACGGACTGATCGCCGGACAGTCGATGGAGGCAATGACGCACGTCCCAATCGACCGCTATCACCATTACAAGACCGGCTCCCTCTTTGTCGCGGCGGCCACTTGCGGTGCCCTGGCAAGTGGTGCAGATCCGGCCCCATGGTCTAAGGTGGGGGAATTGCTCGGGCACGCGTATCAGATCGCCGACGACATCGCAGATACAGTCGGCCGCGCAGAAGTGCTTGGCAAATTGCCTGCCGTGGACACGCAGCTGAATCGACCCAGTATCGTTCGCGGCCAAGGATTGGACAGCGCAGCCGCCAGATTTTATGCGTATCTCGAACAGATAGGTGACGCCATTCCTGCCAGCCCTCAAAAACGGTCCTTCGTTGACTGGCTTAATCATGCACTTTGCAAAGGCGTGGCTGGACCGGGAAAAGCCGGTCTGATTCAACAAACGGCGCTGGATTGCGCGCCTTTGTAAGCCCGAGTTACGGTACGCATAACCTAGCCGGCGGCATCATTACCGCTTCATCGTCAACAGCTGCTTCATGAACACTTCGTTCCCTGCATCGAACCGCTGGGCCAAGGTGGATTAGAGGTCTAGCTTTAGCGTTAACGGTTTTTGCAACCAGCTTGGAGGGCCGGCCGACAGAGCGGGCGACGCCGGCATCATCCGACTGGCGGATGCGCGGAGGGCAACAAGTGCGCGGAGGGCAACAAGCGCGCCTGGCGCAACGTCGCCAGATCAGGTGAGCCGGTGCAAAAGCAGGCGACGGCCAACTGGCGGATGACGACCTCGAAATGCGCAACGACCGCTTCGGTCGATACCGTAGCCGCCGGCAGCACGCCGGCTGCCTGCCCGGCAATGTCCGCTCCGAGGCGAATGGCCTTGGCCACGTCGACGCCGTCGCGGATCCCGCCGGACGCGATAAGCTTCACCGTTGGCAGTGCCCGACGGACCGCCTGCAAGCTGGCCGGTGTCGGGATCCCCCAATCGGCAAACGCCATCGCCACTGCACGGCCGGCGGCATCGCGGGCGCGCTCGCCCTCCACCGCGGCCCAACTGGTGCCGCCGGCTCCGGCGACATCAATCACCTCAACACCCGCCTCGACGAGCGCGCAGGCCACCGAGGCGGACAGGCCCCACCCGACTTCTTTGGCCACGATCGGCACGCCCACGCTACGCGCGGCGCGAGCCACCTGCGCCAGTACGCCGTGCCAGTCGCGGTCGCCATCCGGCTGTAGCACTTCCTGCAGCGGATTGAGATGGACGATCAGCCCATCAGCCTCCAGCGCATCGACAGCCCGGCGCGCCAGATCAAGGCCGTCGGCCTCGCGCAGTTGCGCAGCGCCGATATTGGCCAGCAAGGGAATGTCAGGCGCCAGGCGGCGTAGGGCGCGCGTCAGCCCCTGGGAATTGCGCGATTGCAGGCTCACGCGCTGCGAACCGACGCACATGGCGATCCCCAAGGCTTGCGCCGCCTCGCTCAGGTGCCGATTGATGGCCTCTGCGCGTGGCATTCCGCCGGTCATGGAACTGATCAGCAGCGGCGCACGCATGGGCTTGCCTAACAGCGATGTGCGCAGTTCGATCTGCGTCAGGTCCAGCTCGGGCAGTGCGCAGTGTTCGAACCGGATTTGCTCCCAGCCGGCAGCGACCGTGGCTGGCGCCGTTCGCCGATCCAGCACGAGGTCCAGATGGTCGTCCTTGCGCCGGGTCAGGGCGTCGTCGCACCCGCTCGCTCGATCCGCCGTATTGGGCGTTGGCGTTGCGTCGGATCGGACCGAGGGCGCCGCGCGCACGCCGCCGCCTCCCGCGCGTTCACGCCGGCGCACGCTGGCCTCCCCCCGCCGCATCGTTGCCGTAGCGGCTGATCGAGGTCTGGTAGTACTTCGCGCGAATGACCGCCATGGCCTCGATTAACGGTCCCCATGGTGCAGGAAAGCGTTCTTTCACCATCACTCGGTGCAGCATGCGCGCATGGCCGACCAGCTCGTCGTTGAGGAAATCCTCCACAGGCATAGCCGGATAACGCTGCAGGAGCAGGATGGCAGCGTTGTCGGCTTCTCCCGCCGCCCTATCCTTGGCGCATCCATGCAGATCGTTCTGCAGGCGCCCTATCGTGGAGATGAGCCGCAGCACCTGGCGAAACGCCGGACGCGCGCGCAGGGTCGCCATGTCCAGCCCCCATAGCAACGACAGGCAACAGAACACGTTCGCGTAGGCGATCGAATCGATGGAATTGTGCAAGTATTCGGCGTACGACCAGCGTTCAGCCCCCGCCGCCTGCGCGTGTCCGGCGCGCAGCGCCGCGCAGTAGCACCGGGTATCGTTTAGAAGCTCAGTATAGTCGCGCCTATCGTAGGCGAGCGCGGCCAGGGAAGCGCGCAGCACAGCGCAGCCCTCGAAACCGGGGACCGCGCATGGCACGCCCTGCCCCAGCGCCTGCTCCACCGCGGCCAGCTGCTCCGGCGCGATCAGGCCAAGGTCGTTGCAATCGTCGAGCCAAAACAGTAGCGCCAACTCGCAATAAAACGCCACGATCAGCTTTTCGTCCTGCGGATCTCGGCCGGTGCGGGCGCTGATATCGTGCAAGCTCGGTTGGATACACTGCAGGATGTACTGTCCGCCCCTAACTGCTTCTACGGCATGCTCGTCGGCGAATCCGGTCAGGGAACGCCCCCACTCCAGTACTTGCTGCAGCGCGCTTTCGGTCGGGATCATTGCGCTATTCCTCCTGCTCCCTCGGTCGGGATGCGCCGCCCCCAACGAAGAGCCAGCCACAAGCCGGCGAGTTCGATCACGCGCACGACCCGGGTCGGGCAATACAATTCCTTGCCGATCCACAGCGGCGTCTGCGGCAATTCATGCGCCTCATGGCGAGCGAGCATCCACTCCAGCGCGTGCGCGACCGCCAGCGCGATGCGGGCGCGCCCTGTCGGCTCTTCGCGCCCATCCATCACGTGCAACGCGAACAGCGCATAGGCGGTTTCCTCAAATGTTGACGCGCGACCCGCGCCCCAGCCGCCGTCATCGCGCTGCGCCTGCAACAGCGCCGCCAGCGCGCGCTCGTCGCGCCACTGGGGCGCGCCTTGCGCGAGCGCAGCGATTGCATGCGCGGTGGGATACAGCCACGAAACATGCCATTTGTCATTGTCCCATAGACCGTCCGCGTTGCGATTGGCCTCAAGGTAAGCGCTGGTACCGGCGGTGGGCTTTCCCAACAGTCTGAACGCATGCAGGGCGTGGATGTTGGTCGACACCGAGGCATTGCGCTCGCCGGGGAAGGTAACGAACAGCCCGCCGATTTCGAAGTGGCGCAACGCGTCGGCAGCCGGGTTGCGTCCTGCTAGGCGCAGGATGCACAACGCAACAGCAGTGTCGTCCGCATCGGCCGCGAAGTGCAAGGCCGGACCCAGACCGCGCACGCCCAGACAGGCATCGAGCTGCGCGACGATCACGCGCACCGCCTCGGCGAGCGCGGGATGCGAAAACAACCCGGCCAGATGCAGAGTGTACAGCGACCAGCATGGCTCGAACACGTTGATCGGCCAGACGCTGGGAACGACACCTTCGATGCCGCTGCGCGCCGCGCGCGATGCGGCCTGAAGATACCTGTCGGCACGCTCGACCTGTGGCGCGCTCGCCTGTGTGAGGGCGTGCGCACGCCACGCGGCGGTTGCCGCCGGGCTGATGCCGATGCTGCCGTCGTCGTCCAGGCATGCCGTGGTCGGCGACGTCCCCCAGGCTTCCCAGGAGTGCAACAACGGATGGCCGCTCGGCAGCGGTCCCACCGTCCCCAACTTAACCAGGCACGCTTGCCGCAACGGCAACAGCGCCGGGTAGCGCGGAAACACCACGTCGCCCACCAAGGATGTGGCCTCGCCGGAGATCTGCGGCAGGATCAGCTCCGCGCCTACCGGCGCGTCTTCCGGCACCGCATCCGCGTAGGGATCCGGCTGGCGCTCGAGGAACCGCGTTGCAGCCTGAACTGCGTCCGCAGCGCCGGGAAGAGAATCGGCACGCCGCAATGCAAGCAACGCCGCGCACGTGGGTACATGGCGGAACAGTGGGAAGTCAGCACTTCCCCATCCGCCATCGGCCTGTTGCTGCGCCATGAGCCACGCGTATCCGTTCTGCCGACCGGTGACGTTGCCGCTGAACTGCAAAACGCGCGCCGTGTCGTAAACGGACGGACTCACGCTGCCGCCATCGCGCGTCTCGTTCAGCAAGTGGCGCAATTCAGAAAGGATCTGTTCGGACAGCGCACTCATGCGGGATGTTCCCTCTGCAGGCAGTTGACGAGAAGCGCGGCGAAGCGCACCTATGCTGGCGGCGGTCCGCGGTGGGCAACCGCTCCGATCTGCGCCGTGGAATCGAACACAATGTAGCATCTAGCGGTGCCGCCGGCCGATCGCAGCGGTACGGCGGCGCCTCCGTGCGGACCGGCGCCAATGCGCACGGCGCGTGCTTGAACAGATACCCTTTTGGCCCGCTGCACGGCCTGCGCCAACCGCTCCGCACGCGGGCGCATCGAGGTGATGGCTTCCTCGGCCTCTGGCCATAGGCCCGGCACTGACTGGGGCGCTGCATGCAGCTTCGTGATCGGCACGCCGGTTGCTTTCTTCTCCGCCGCATGCTTGCCGGCGGCTTGCCCAGCGTCGCGTCATCCGCTGGCATGTCATCCTCGACCACCTACAATACAAGGCCGAAACAGGCGCGATAGCGATCCAGTGCGCGGTACAGCGTAACGCGCGGCATCCTCCGCGACGGCGCATAGCGCGCCCATGCCTATGGACGCGCGCACCAACAATCCGCCGCACGCCTGCGCGCCCGATCCGCCGAACGGGGAAACGCCAGTTCGGTCGTCGTTTAGCGTGGAACCCTTCTGCATGTTGTTCATCTCCTTCTACCTGACAGAGAATGCCGCGGCGAGCGGCGAGCCGCCGCGGTGCTGCCGGCGTCGCACCGCGCGCGCGCGCCGAATGCAGCAATGCCGCCCATCGTCTTCGCCGCTGCCTCTTGACACGGGGCAGAGGATCCCAGCTCATGAGAATCCGATGCGGACTGTCATGGACGGATGTGCGGTCGGGTAATAGCGCCGGCCTTTTTCGACGCCGCTCATCAATCGCGGCCGCACCCCGGCCTCCTGCATGGTCAATGCCAAGGCGATGCTGAACTGCACCAGCTCCAGCCATACAAGGTGATAGCCCATGCAGACGTGTGGGCCGGCACCGAACTGCAGCATGTCCACCGGCCGGATCGGCTCCGTGCGTTGCAGCCACCGCCCCAGACGGAACTGATCGGGCGCTTCGTGCAGCAGCGGCGAGGTCGAGAAATGCAGTAGTGGGATGCATAAATGAGTGCCCGCAGGAATGCGCCGCTGGCCGAGTTGTAGTTCCTGCATCGCGCGACGCGGTACGAGCGAGGAAGCCGGATGCATTCGTAGCGTCTCCCGAAACAGCGCCTCTGCGACCGGACATTGCGCCAGGTCCTCGTGCCCGGTCGGCACCGCGCCCACGCGTTGCGCCTCTTCGACCAGGGCGTCCCACAGCTCTGGATGCTGCGCCAGCTCGATCACCATCCAGGCTATCGTCGAGGCGGAGGTCTCGTGGCCGGCAAGCAGCAGCAAGCGGATATTGGCGACCAGGACGTCATCGGAGAGCGCGCCATCGCTGCAATCGAAGGCGCTCACCATGTCGTTGATCAACCCGGTGCGCGCGGCGCGCGCGCGCGCGTCCCGGATGAACTGGCGCGACTGCGCGTCGATCCAATCGCGGGCGGCGCGGCCGCGTCGCAAGGGCATCCCCGGCAGGTCGATCGGGGGCGCGACCATCAATTGCAGCAGTTGCCGGTACTTGCGATGCCACTCCGACAGGTCTTGAGCGGGGATGCCCATGAGACTGAAGGTGAGTTTGAGCATCAGGTTGCGTGTGTCTGGCAGGATAGCGACTTCACCGCGGTCGCGCCACGCCTTGACCTGAGCCCTAATAATTGGTTCGAACAGCTCGCCAATGCCGGCCTCGGTCAGACCCCTCGGCAGAAACGCCGCTTTTATCCCATCGCGCGCCTGCCGGTGCGCGCTACCGTCCAAAGTGACCAACGTTCCGCCAAGGATGTCGGGCGCCATCTCTTCGATCAGTGCCGAGGACACTTCCTTGTGCCGGAGCAATGCGAGCGCATCTGGATCCAGGCATGTCATCAGGTGTCCGGCCGGGCCGAAGTCCAGCCAGAAGTGGCTGCCTAGGGTCCTTTCCGCGCGCCGCAGCAGGCGCGGCAGATCGCAGACGATGGCGGGGAGATGCCCGACCAGGGGGAAAGCGCCAGGCATGACCGGGATGTCGTCCCGTAGCCGGCGCCAGCGGTTCAGCGGGTTGAGCAGCATGTCCATCACCAATGCGACGCTGCGGTTGCTTCGGCGGCGTCACCGGCCGGCCGAGCCGCGCTGTTGCCACCGTCGGCGTAGGTTGGAACATGCGCCAACATGCCGCCGTCGATGCACACCACCTGGCCGGTGATGAACGCAGCCTCCTCCGAGAGCAGGAACGCGACCAGCGCGGCTACGTCCTCGGGGCGGCCGACGTGCGGCAGGAGCTGGTGCCGGTGTAGATGCCGTTGCATGCACTCGTCCAGCTTGGCGAAGAGACGTTCAGTCATGACAAGACCTGGCGCAACCGCGTTGCAGCGGATCTTCGCGTGTCCGTATTGGGTGGCAAGCGAGGCCGACAGCATGTTCATTGCGGCCTTCGACGCGGCGTATGACGTCAGTGCGGTGTCGCCGCTGAGCCCTTGGCACGATGACATGTTCACGATCGCGCCACCACCACGGCCGATCATTTGTGGGATGGCCTGCCGGCAGCAAAGGAGCGTGCCGCGCAAATTGGTCGCCATGGTCTGGTCCCAGACCGCCACGTCCAGGTCGAGGATCGCGCGGTCGTGCGGAGTCAAATGCATGGCGCTCGCATTGTTCACAAGCACGTCGACCCCACCGAAGCGCCGCTTCGCCGTTTTGAACAGCTCTGCCACCGCCTGCGCATCTGCGATGTCCATGGCCACGGCCAGCGCTTGGCCCGCTTCGGCTGCGATCTGTGCGGTGCAGGCGATGGCAGCGGGGCCATCAATGTCGGCCACCACCACTCTGCCGCCCTCGCGCGCGATGGCGAGGGCGCATGCCTTGCCGATCCCGGCGCCGGCGCCGGTCACCACGGCCACCTTGCCTTTAAATCGTTCCATCATGTTCTCCTGGATTGCGTAGGTCTTTCGCTGCATGTCGCTCAGCGTCTGCCGGAGAGGGCGTAGGGCCGGGGTTGGTGCAATGGTCATCGCCGGCTTCGCTTTCGATCACCCGAATGGCCGCGACCGGGCACTGGCTGGCTGCTAGGCGCACGGCGGCGTGCAGCGCCTGCGGGACCGTCGCCATGCACACTTCCGCCACGCCGTCCGGCTCCCGCTGACGAAAGGTGCCCGGCAGCGTCAACACGCACTGACCAGTGGTTCCGCACAGGTCCTGGTCGACCACGACGCGAACCTCAGCCGCCGCCTGCGCGTGCAGCCGCACCGGCAGCGCGCGGAACGTCCTAAGGAACGCTGAGGGCTCCCGGGTCGGCTGCTCGGCCAAGGCCAACGTGGGGAAGCGAGCCTGGATCTGCGGCAGGCTCTCGGCCAGTTGCACCCTGGCGAGTTGAGCACCTAGGCAGAAGTGGATGCCGTGGCCGAAGCTCAGCATAATCTTTCCGTCGCTCGACATGCCAGGCCTGGTGCCGTAGAACCGCACCGGATCGAAGCGGTCGGGATCAGCGAAAGCGTCCGGGTCGCGATTGCCGGCCGCGATCAGCACGCGCACGTCCGCGTCCTTCGGGATCACCACGCCATGCAGTTCGATGTCGCGCTGGGCGATACGCGGAATGGAGCTGAACATGGCCGGCGCCTCGCAGCGCAGTACTTCTTCTACAAATGCCTCCACCCCTGCGGCGTCTCCCTGCAGCCAGTGCCGCTCCTCGGGGTAGGCCAGCATCGCCAGCACCGCATGGTCGATAGTCGCAGCAGTGGTGGCGAAGCCGCCCAGCAACATGCCCCACAGCATGCTGATCAACTCCGCGTCCGAGAGCGTATCGGCGTCGTCGGTGTGTGCGCCGACCAGTGTCGACACGATGTCGCGGCGGGGATCGGCGCGCTTGCGCAGTATGAGGTCGCCGAAATAGGCCTTCACCCTGGCGCTGGCCACGTCCGCCGCGGCGAGGTGTGGATCGCTGGCGTGCGGGCTCAGGCCTTCTAGAATGGCGCTGACGATCGCTGAGAGCTCGAAAACGTCGTCTTGGGGCATGCCGAACAATTCAGCGAAGACAAGCATGGGCAAGGCCAGTGCGAATTCCCGATGCAGGTCCACCGCCTCTCCTCGCTCCAGTGCGGGCGCCATGCCATCCAGGCGAGCTGCGACGATGCGCGCGATGCTCGGCCGCAGGTTGTCGATCTGGCCCACGGTGAAATCGCGCGAAATCAGCCGGCGCAAACGCGTATGCGTCGGTGGTTCCTTCATGGCTAGCGTAGACGCCAGCAGATTGAGCGACAGGCTGCTCGCCGCACGCGGGAAATAGCGCGCCAGTTCGGATGGCGCCGGCCCCCGAAACGCATCGCCCGTAGCCTTGAACGCCCAGTAGATGTCGGCGTGGCGGCTCAACAGAAAGAGGCCCGACGCCGCGCGGTGCACCGGATCGTGCTCTCGCAACCACCGCATGAACGGGTACGGGTCTTGGATGCATGCTGGCGACGCCAGCTCGGCGAAGGCGTCGTGGCATGCTGCCGTGGTGTCTTGCACGTCCATCTTGATTACCTGTCGAGTGGCTGATCTGACCGGTGCGCGCCAGGCGCCGCCAAATGAGAAGATTGCGATGCCGGGGGGCGTCCGCACCAGAGCACCGGCATCTCCTCGAACCCGCCGGTAATGATCTCCTTGCGCAACTTCAGTTCTTCGGGCGCCACGGCCAGGCGCAACGCGGGAAAGCGCTGGAAGATCGAACCGAATATGGCCTTCAGTTCCAGCCTCGCCAGCGCCGCCCCGATGCAATTGTGCTGCCCGTAGGAGAACGCCAGGTGGGGATTTGCGTCGCGTCCGATGTCGAAGACTTCCGGGTCTTTGAAATGGCGCGGATCAAACGAGGTCGCCGGCAGGCCGACCAGTACTTTGCTCTCCGCGGGTATATGCACGCCCGCGATGTTAACGTCGGTCCGGGGATAGCGCATGATGCCGTCCCACCCCGCGCCAGGCGAATACATGCGCAGTATTTCTTCCACCGCCTTGTCCACCAGGGAAGGATCGCGGACCAGGCGTTCGCGCTGTTGCGGATGGCGAAACATGGCCAGCAGGCCGAATTCGATCTGCGCGACGGTGCTCTCGTGCCCCGCCACCAGCACGCCCGCCGCGAGGCCGATCGCCTCTTCCTCGGTCGCTTTGCCCTGGTCGACCGCGGCTAGCAGATCCGTCAGCAGGTTATCGCCCGGATCCTGTCGCTTGCCCCGTATTTTGCCGTGGATGTAGGCGCGGAGCTCTTCCCAGGCCAGGCCGGACGCGCTGCGCGGGCCGCTTTCATGCTGGTGCGTCATCACCTCGTCGGAGAGCCCTGCGAAAAAGGCGTGTTCCTCGAAGGGCACGCCCATCAGCGCGCTGATTACCTTGGCCGGAAGCGGAAAGGAGAGATGGCGTCGCAAGTCCGCGGGCTGGGGCTGAACCGCCAGCGTATCGAACAACTGCACGGTGATCGCCTCGACCTGCTGCGTAAGCAGCTTCACCCTGCTGTTGCTGAAGGCCGGCGCCACGATCGTGCGTAACCGAGCATGCTCGTCCCCTTCGTGCGAGACCAGCCATCCCGGCGAACCGAGAATGACCGAATCTGGGGTGAAATCCGCCGGAGGCATTCCCGCGGGCCGGAATGCCGCGTCAGACAGCACCGCCTTGGCCTCGTCATAGCCTGTCACCCACCAGCATTCGTGCCCGGACGGAAGGCGCACGCGGTGGATCGGACCCTTGGCGCGTAGCGCCAACATCTCGGGCGAGGGCTCGATGTGATCGACCCGCCACATCGGCAGCGTCGGCAAGGATTGTTCGGACATGGTGACGCTTCACTCTTTAAGCCCGGAAGGGGCGGAAGATGACGGGCGGACTGCGGGCAGCAAATGAGTTAAGACAGCGTGTAGACGACGTCCTCCTTGGCGATTGCCAGCGCCAGATCCTCCGGCCGCACGAACGGCGGGGGGAAGGCACGTCCCAATTTCAGGCGCGCCAGCGCAGCGCCCACGCACAGATGCGGCCCCTGGCCGAGGGGCAGGTGCGGGTTTTGCAGCCGGTTGAAATCGAACATGTCGGTAACGCCATAGGTCGGCCGACCGTAGGAATTCGCGCAGCAGGTTCGACCCCACCCGCCCACCGACCCGTCCGCAAACATAACTTCCAAACCAGTCCCACACGCCCGGTTTCCCGCCTGGCTCAAGGTCCGCCGCTTTGGCTGTACCGCTCGCGACGTGTGTGGCTCGCAAACGAAGAACTCTAGATCGCATCCAACACTCCTCACATTTTCCCGGCGCACAACCGAGCCACTATCATTGCCACAGCAAACCATCGGACCTCACGAGACGCGAACAGCGACGCGCCGCCCGAAGACCATCGCGCTGCGATTGGCGACATACCGTGACCAGAGCAAATCGCGTGCCGAAGTGAATTCGTGGGCTCAGCAGGCATTTCGTAGCAGCGCGTAGTGTCAAGCTCCCGCCATTCAGTCTCAATGCCGACAACCGCGGAGTACATGTCTGACAAAAGCCTGATCTAACGCCGGTCTGCGTCCGACAGTCGGCGACCTGCATGGGATGCCCCGAGGCGAGCTTTCGTGCAACAATCCGCGCCATCTTCGACGTCGAAGTTGCCCCGCCAGTTTTCGTCCCATGGGCGGGAACGTCGTCGACTGCGCCGCCGCGTTAAAAGCGCCGGCTTTGGGCAAATCTGACTGGACCCGCCTCGACCCTCCGGTAATAAAGTTTGCGGAGCTTATTTCCGCCAGATGCAAGTTCCGAGCTTGCAGTCATCTCGTTGACGTTGTTCTCAATGTTTCCACCCCCGCGCTTACCGAGACGGTCGAGCTTCTCGATCGGCGTAGGTCTAAAAGGCAACGGGAAACGATCAAATTTCGAGGCATGTTCTCTTCCGGAAACATGTCATCTAATCAGAAGCGGCGGTCGGCAGCAGTCGCCTTAGTCGGAGACCTTCTAAACCAGACGATGCCCGATCCATGCCGAAGATGAAGCAATCGGGAGACCAATGCAGCATCTCATGGACCGCCGCACCGTGGTGAAAAAAGCGGTCCTCGGTTGCTGGAGGTTGTTGAATAGTTCCATGACATCGAATTGAGCTTACGCCTGATGAATTCGGTCAATACCTACACCGCTAAGGGGTGCGCCGTTTACGCCTTGGGTCAAGCTTGGGGACGTTGGACTGCTCTGTTTTATCGCGATCACGTTTTTGTGGCTGGTCTGCCTGCCGAGTTCCTGAATGTATCGATCTGTCGCTCTCGCGCGTGGGCCGGAAGGACATAAATAGCAGGCTCAAGAAATAAACGACCTGAAGGAAAACCGAAGCCGCTAAGGTTACGGCGAACGCTTTGAAGATGGAAAGCGAGGCGGCGTAGGCCGAAACAGCGCTGGTGCACGTGACCAGCAGCAGGATGCAAAAAAAGGTTCTAAAGGGCAAGGTCTTGCTCCCGTTCGTTCGTCCAATGTTTCAACTGCGTCGACGCCGATGATTTCGCCCGGTTCGTCTACGCTATGAACGTGCATGACTTCGCCGAGAGCAGGCGTTGAAACAGCGTCTGCATGCAAAGCGGGTTGCGCCGTCGACAGCGATCAACTACTTCGGCATTCAGCTGGTGCCATAGGTTGCCAAAAGCCGGGTCAGCGCGAACACGCCAAAATGGCGACTTTTTCCTTCGCGGCTTCCAACTCGGCAAATGCACTGAACGTCTTCCGCCCTTCAGTGTTGACCTTTGTCCAGTTGAACGGGAGGCCTTCGGCAACGTAGTGAACGCCGCTTTGAGGCGTCAGCTTTCCGTTTCTCCAGCCCATGTCGGCACACTCGCGGACTCTGAGCGAATCGGCGCGACCTGGATCCTATCATTCGTCATTGCGCTCATAGGAGCACCGGGGAGCGGCGATCAATACGCACTTGCAGGCTTTCCAGTGCGCCCGCAACGATGAGGCCCTTGTTCGCCACTCGGTCCATCGGAGCAAACACAGGATCAAGCACCGGCCGGCAACATTCAAAACGTCGCGCGGCTTCCGTCATCGTTATTGACGGTGAACGATAAGGTTTACTACCGTCGCCTCCCAAAAGCGCTATCTGCCCGGCAAGAGGGATCGGGTACCCGTCAAAGATCGTGAAGGCGGTTAACCCAACTCGCAAAGCTTCTTCCCCAACAAATAGCGAGTGCATGTCGTCGAAGCGGATCATCTGAATAAGATCACTGCCAATTAAACCGGAGATCGATGCAATGCTGTTGCGATCAGGGAGCTCAGCGGCGCGAAAGATCGCACTTTCCGGCTCCAACAGATACACAAAATTTTCCATATCCTTGCCTTCTAAATTCTTGAAAAGAGCCCGTGCCCAGCTGCTTTTGACGGGAGCGAAAGCGACTCGTGCATCAACTCGGGATAGCGACAACGCGCGGCAATATGCAGATTCAGCGTGCTGTGTAAATGGTCCTGCGCCAATTCGGTTCGGTTCAATTCAAGTCACGCTCCGGACGTGTCGCTCCAATGTCGCCCATATCGTTGACTTTATTTAGATATTTGAATACGCGTGGTTTTATTCCGGCGCGCCCCCATACCAATTCCGCGCCAAACATGTACGCGACGATGTTGGACCATACCAGCAGCCGCGCAGTGGACTAAGGCGAGTTCAGCAATCGAACGTGGCGGCCATCGGCGTCGCCGCTCGTATGGCTCGACATTTGTCCCAAATTTGCGGAACGGGATCCCGACCTTGGGCAGGCTATGCAAACGGGTGCGTGTTCCAAGTTTGACGAGAGCTGTACGCTGTACGAATACCCCGGCAGAATTGGAAATCATCTCCCATGCTGCAGACGCGAGAAGCTGACGAGTGGAGCTTCTATCAAGGCACCCCTTGCGACGCTGAAGCAGAAAGAAAATTTGCAATCGGCAAGTTCCATCCGAGCATCACGACATTTGGCTAGCGCAACCGGGGCAACAGCCGCGCTCACTGTTGGCTTACTTAAAGTGTGCTGAGTGCCGCGGTCGCGAGTTCGCGCTCGGTCCCCAGGCGTTTTTGGTGCCGCGTTTTTAGTGCTATTCAAAACGCGGATGACGGCATCCAATCAATCTATTTTTCCTGATTAGCGACCTTGGTGCATGATCAAAGCGTCTAACCAAACAAGGTGATCGCGACGTCAGCGGAGAAACGTAAAAAATGCAATAGATAGGAAGCGGCAGATTTTATTGCGTATCCCGGAGAGATACTGCCGCCGCCATGTTGCTCGCTATGGCGGCGGCCCTCGGAGTGTGGCGAACAGGCCCGGTCTCCAACTACTCTGAGGACTATCGAAGAGACATATGATAACTCTCATCGACGGCTAAGGCGTCGTTGCGCAGCAGTTGATCTTCGATCTTCCCTCAGATTGCCGCACTCAGACTGCTCAATCGGCGCCGCAGATTGAAAGCCTGCGTTTGTCCGTTTGACGACAGCGGGAGGCGGGATCGCCTCCCGCTGCACAGGCGATCGAGTGATTGAAAAGCCGGCTTCAATTGTCACTTGCTCAAGTTGGCACAACCTTTGAATGTTCGCCTTCCGGGGACCAAAGCAGCCAACTGAATTCGATTATTGGAGAAAGCGACGAAGCGCATGCCAAATGTGCATCACATCGGGGTCTTGACGGTAGCGGTACCAACTGTGGACGCCGCACGTCAAACCGGCCTAGCCGTCGACCACTGCGACGATTGCCAAACACTCTATTTCAGCCGACCATGCCAGATGGGTCTCAAGTTATTTGATGACTATGTGCTCTTCCGCTTTTTTTCGCGCGCACTTGAAGAAATTGAGATGGGGATTGCCACCGCGACCGAGGCAACCGGCCTTTCGCTTAGGGAGCTGCGGGATACAACCCGCAGTTTCCCAGCAAGGCTTATCCGCGCCTTTGCCCTGCAAGAGGCGAGTGATTGCGTGCCTGATGCGGAGGAGCAACTGTTGCGCGACATGCTCCTAGCGCATGTGCGGCCAGGCGACCCTGAGGGCGTGCGTTTTGCTAAGATCATTGCGCGACGTTCCATGCGTGAAGACCACCTCTGGCGGGATCTCGGCTTGCATGACAAAGCCGAACTTAGGAGATTGCTGTTCGCGCATTTTCCGGCGCTGGCGGCAGGCAACACCTGCAACATGAGGTGGAAAAAATATTTCTACCGCAAGATTTGCGAAGCTGAAGGCTTTTCCCTTTGTAGCGCTCCCAGCTGCAAGGAATGCGGCGATTTTAATGAATGCTTTCTCCCTGAGGAAAGCGGAAGTCTTTCTGGAGCGGCAGAGTTCGTCGGGCACGAGATCTTGAAAACGTAAAGGCCACAGATGCAATCTTGGCGGGCTTGTCCGGCGACGTTGAACCGATACGGGGGATTATTGCTCCCGATGTTGCGACTGTGCGGGCACGCGCAAATGTCGCTTTCCTAAATATGAGCGGTGATGTCGTCGTCGGATAATGATCATCGGTCCATTCTATAGCGCCTACTAAAATTGCCTTAAGCTCTTCGCCATATTCGACTACGCGATCTACAATTTGTCGGAGCTGAGCGTGCGGCCGGAAAAAAGCATCCGCGACTAGCGCTTTAACTTGATAGCTTGCTCACGATCTTTGCTGTAGCCTTCGAGCATTTCCTCCAGAATTTGGCCCGCTGACGATCGAAACCGGCTCCGTTGTCAATCTCGCCAATGGCGGAACAATCCGGGCCTGCAAGACTTCAGCTGCCAAGCTGTCGGCATTCCTCCTATTTGTTCGTGGAGACAGCATAACAGCGAGCTTGTTGTAAGCGACAATCTCTACTGTGCCTTCATATGCGTTCTGCTGATCATCCGGCCTTAATTCCGACGCGCGGTGCGAAGCCGATTGGCCGTCAATGCGGTGCCGATCTGTTTGGCTCTACGACTTGCCACACTACTTCTGTCCCTCGCCTGAGATGTAAGGATACGGACGAGATTTGTTGATCTTTGACGCAAGCGATTTCCAACCGACAAGACCTCGCAGCCGCTTCATCCAGTTTGGCGGTTTCGAGACAAGAGTTTGTCGATCCCGCCTTCGAAAGTTTGGAATTAAATAGCTGAAGATCAGCAAAACAACTGTTTTATATGCTGCTGCCCACATGGCACGGGTTTTGAAGATTGCCATGCGAGGCGGCGCGAGCTGCCTGCCTTTTACTCAGCGATGGATGGAACGAAAGAAGGAAGGCGATATGTCAGATTTGCGTCAAATCGCATTTTACGGCAAAGGGGGGATCGGCAAGTCCACCACCTCCCAAAATACGCTCGCAGCGCTTGTCGACCTCGGGCAGAAGATCCTGATCGTCGGATGCGACCCGAAAGCCGACTCCACCCGGCTGATCCTGAACGCCAAAGCACAGGACACGGTTCTGCATCTGGCAGCGCAGGAAGGTT